>JAJQIP010000032.1 GCA_021199145.1 Porphyromonadaceae bacterium
GTTATAATAAAAATAGAGATGTAAAAAAATGTGGAGGTAGAATTGAACGACCTGTTGGCGGAAAGATGCGGAGTCACCGAGAAGAATTAACGGAAAATATGTACATTTGTGCAATTTAGAGGAGTATGACCGGTAAATGACCTTCTGAATTATGCGCCGATATCTGCTTATTTTCCTTTTGTTGATCTGTTGTGGTCTGGGACCGGTATCGGCCCAGTTCAACACGGAACGTATCACCTATATCGGTCGGAATGCCCTCTACTTCGAAGACTACATGTTGGCCATCCAATATTTCAACCGAGTGATACAGGTAAAGCCCTATTTGGCCGAACCTTATTTCTATCGGTCGGTAGCCAAACTCAGTCTCGAAGATTACCGAGGTGCCGAAGAGGACGCTTCAGAGGCTCTTGACCGGAATCCTTTTATTGTCGATGCCTATCAGGTGCGGGGTATCGCTCGGCAGAATACCGGAAATTACGAGGGGGCCATCGAGGATTATACGGAGGGGTTGCGGCAGTCTCCCGAAAATCCCTATATGTTGCTCAACAAGGCCATCGCTGAGGTGCAGTCGGAACAATATGCCTTGGCCGACAGTACGTTTGCCCTTCTCCTTGCCGTGCATCCGTCCAATTATTCCGCTTATGTGAGCCGAGGGCAGTATCACATCATACAGGGGGATACGCTGGCTGCCCTTGAAGACTATGACAAGGCCATTTCGGTCGACAAATATCGGGCACAGGCCTACGCCCAACGGGGAGTGCTCACGGCCCTTTACAAGCATGACTATGAGTCGGCCTTGGCGGATATTGACGTGGCCTTACGCCTGGAACCCAATACTCCCTCTTACTTCATCAATCGGGCTATGGTGCGCTATTATATGGAGGATTTACGGGGTGCGATGGAAGATTACGACCGAGTAATCGGTCTTGACCCTTCTAACCTGATAGCCCGTTATAACCGAGGTTTGCTCTCCTTTTCCGTCGGAGCGAAAAATGACGCTTTAGCCGATTTTGACTACTATCTGCAATATGAGCCGGATAATCTGATAGCCCGTTACAACCGTGCCATTCTATTGGAGGATTTGGGAAAATACCGAGAAGCGGTAGCCGACTATGATGTGGTGCTGGAGGCTTATCCGGAGTTCTATCAAGGATTCTATGCCCGTTCGGAGGCGAAGCGCCTCTCCGGAGACACTGCAGGAGGAAAGAAGGATTATGAACGAGCCATGGCTTTGTATGAGGCCTCTAAGAAGGGACCGTTGGAGACGAATGCCGATGAGACCGCTTCAAGGGATGATAACGATAAGGTGAGGAAAGAGTCCGATCGGAATATCAACAAGTTTGACCGCCTGTTGGTGGCTGACAACACGGTGGATGTAGAGCAGAAATATGCCAGTGAAATACGGGGCCGTATCCAAGACCGCAGTCAAAAAGTGGAGATTTTCCCCCAATACACGCTTACCTATTATGAAAAAGAGGAGAGCGTGCGGCGTACGCCTCCATATGTTTCCGAACTGGCCGAGCTTAACCGTTCCCGTCTGTTCCTCAAACCCCTTCTGCTCTCGAACGCTCCCCAGCCGTTGGATTCCCTGCAGGCTCTCCAGCACTTCACCTCCCTGTCGGACTATTCCCGGCTTATCGATATTAACCCATCCAATCCTGTTCCCTATTTCGGCAGGGCCATCGATTATATTCTGTTGCAGGATTTCGACAATGCGCTGATTGATTTGAATCAAGTCATCACGTTGAGTCCGGGCTATATGTTCGCCTATTTCTTGCGGGGCTATGTCCGTTGCCGGCAAATCGATTACGCCCTTTCCACCACACCGGTTGAAACGACGGAGAATCATTCCCTTTCCTCCCTTTCCGGACGGGATGCGGCCAAATCTCTCGATATCGGGGGTATTCCCGAATCGGCGAATGCTGAGTATGAACGGGTGTTGCGGGACTATGACGCAGTCATCACCCTTGCGCCAGGTTTTGCGTATGGTTATTACAACCGAGGCAATGTGCGGTGTGCCCGGCAAGATTTCAAGGCGGCTCTGGCAGACTACACGGCCGCTATCGAGCGCAGTCCGGAATTTGCCGAAGCCTATTACAATCGAGGTCTGGTCTATATCTATCTGGGAAGGAACAGCGAAGGAATCGCCGATTTGAGCAAGGCGGGCGAGTTGGGCATTGTTTCGGCCTACAGTGTCATTAAACGGTTGAGCGACTGAGTTCCTCAAAAGAGGGATAAAAGATGGCTAAATTTCTTGTCATCTCCGTTAAAAAATATGCTTATTGTAAAAATTTAATGTAAAAAAACGGATTTTCCTGTTTTTTAAGGAAATAATGGCTATTTTTGCGGAATCAATTACATATAAATCTTAAATAAAATGAAAAAGTATTTGGCTGAAATGGTCGGTACAATGGTACTCGTCCTGATGGGATGTGGAAGTGCGGTGTTCAACGGCGGTTGCGGTACACCAGCACAAGTATTAATGGTGGCTGTGGCTTTCGGACTTTCGGTTGTTGCCATGGCTTATACAATCGGCGGTATTTCGGGATGCCATATCAATCCTGCCATCACCTTGGGTTGTATGCTTTCCGGACGTATGAAATGCAAAGAGGGCGGATTGTATATCCTTTTCCAAATCATCGGTGCCATTATCGGTTCGGCTATCATCGCTTTGTTGACTTCTCAAATTGATGTGACCGCAACGAAGACAGGGGCTAACGCCTGTGCAGAGGGAGTCTCTCTCTGTGGCGGTTTCCTGGCGGAATTCTTCTTCACCTGTGTCTTCGTGCTGGTCGTTTTAGGTGCGACAGATGCCAAGAAGGGTGCCGGGAACTTTGCCGGTCTGGCTATCGGTCTTTCCCTGACCTTGATTCACATTGTCTGCATTCCTATTACGGGAACGTCCGTCAATCCGGCCCGCAGCATCGGTCCGGCTCTGTTTGAGGGCGGCGCAGCCTTGTGTCAATTGTGGATATTCATTGTCGCTCCGCTTCTCGGTGCCTGCCTGTCGGCCGGTATCTGGAAACTTGTCGGTGGAGAGAAGAAATAGGGGAATTCCTACAATCATTTCAACAAAAGAGACGGCAACTTGCCCCGCAAGCCGCCGTCTCTTTTGTTGTTTTTGGCGAAAAAAGACTCTTTTTCTGCGATGAAAAATGGGACTATCGGTTTCACAAATGGTAAAATATCGCTACTTTTGTACCCTTGATAAGGGTCCCTCTTTTGAAGACTTATCAAAAGGTCAGCGAATGGGGGATTTGTCATTCAAAAGATTATTCTTTAACGAATTTGCCGGTTTTCCTTTGTTAAGAATACCGGTAAAGAAAGACGCAAGATTATGATTAAAATCACTTTTCCCGATCAATCGGTAAAAGAGTTTGCCGCAGGTACTACTCCAGCGCAAATCGCCGAGAGTATCAGTGCTCGGTTGGCTCAAGAGGTGTTGGTCGCCAGTGTCAATGGTCAGGAGTGGGATCTTTCCCGTCCGATTGAGGAGGATGCCACTCTGCAGTTGTACAAGTGGGCCGATGCTGAAGGGAAGCATGCTTTTTGGCACAGTTCGGCGCATTTGATGGCCGAAGCGTTGCAGGAACTCTATCCGGGCATTAAGTTCGGTATCGGTCCGGCCATTGAGAACGGGTTTTATTATGATGTCGATACGGGTGAGACTATACTCAAAGAGAGTGATTTCCCAGCCATCGAAGCCAAAATGACCGAGTTGGCCGCCCGCAAGGAGGCGATTGTGAGGAAGAACATCACCAAGGCTGATGCCCTGAAAATGTTCGGAGAGCGGGGAGAGACCTATAAGGTAGAACTTATCGAGGAATTGGCTGACGGTACCATAACGACCTATACCCAAGGGGCGTTTACCGATTTGTGCCGAGGGCCTCATCTCTCCAGCACAGCCCCTATCAAGGCCGTGAAAATTCTCTCTGTGGCAGGAGCCTATTGGCGGGGTGATGAAAAGCGGTCGCAGCTTACCCGTCTTTACGGGATTACCTTCCCCCAGAAAAAGATGCTTGACGAGTATCTGGTTATGTTGGAGGAGGCGAAGAAGCGTGACCACCGTAAGATTGGCAAGGAGATGGAACTATTCGCATTCTCCGATACCGTGGGGAAGGGATTGCCGTTGTGGTTGCCCAAAGGTACGGAATTGCGCCTGCGTCTGCAGGCCTTCCTCCGTCGTATCCAGTCACGGTATGATTATAAGGAGGTGATTACCCCGCCTATCGGTAATAAATTGCTGTATATCACTTCGGGACACTATGCCAAATACGGAAAGGATTCGTTCCAACCCATCCATACGCCGGAAGAGGGGGAAGAGTATTTCCTCAAGCCGATGAATTGTCCGCACCATTGTATGATTTACAAGAGCGCTCCTCGTTCCTACAAAGACCTGCCTTTGCGGTTGGCCGAATTCGGAACCGTGTGCCGGTATGAGCAAAGCGGTGAGTTACATGGGCTTACCCGGGTGCGTAGTTTTACCCAAGACGATGCCCATATCTTCTGCCGTCCCGACCAGGTGAAGGAGGAGTTCATGCGGGTGATGGACATTATCTCCATTGTCTTCCGAGCAATGAATTTCCAGAATTTTGAGGCGCAAATCTCGTTGCGGGACAAAGTGGACCGGGAGAAATATATCGGCAGCGAAGAGAATTGGGAAAAGGCCGAGCAGGCCATTATCGACGTGTGTGCGGAGAAGGGGTTGAAGACCAAGATTGAATATGGCGAGGCCGCCTTTTATGGGCCGAAACTCGATTTCATGGTAAAAGACGCTATCGGCCGCCGCTGGCAATTGGGAACCATCCAGGTCGATTATAACCTGCCGGAGCGTTTCGAACTTGAATATACGGGTAGTGACAACCAGAAACACCGTCCCGTCATGATTCACCGTGCCCCCTTCGGGTCGCTGGAGCGGTTTGTGGCCGTGTTGATAGAGCATACCGCCGGTAAATTCCCCTTGTGGCTCACTCCCGAACAGGTGGTCATCATGCCCATCAGCGAGAAGTTCAACGACTATGCCAATAAGGTAGCTCGGGAACTTAAGGGGAAGGAGATTCGTGCCGTCGTCGATGACCGCAATGAGAAAATCGGACGAAAAATACGGGATAATGAGTTGAAAAAGATTCCTTATTTGCTCGTTGTCGGTGAAAAAGAGGCGGAAAAGGAAGAAGTTTCTGTAAGAAAACAGGGTGAAGGTGATAAAGGTTCGATGAAAATTACTACCTTTGCCGAACTTGTCTCCCAAGAAGTGGAGCGTATGATAAACCAATGGTAATTGAATGGATAAAGACAACGAAGTAACAATTAAGAGAAGAAACCCCAGAGAAGGAACTCCCCAACATGCTGTCAATGAACGAATACGTGCCCGAGAGGTCCGTTTGGTGGGGGATAATGTAGAACAAGGTGTTTATTCCATCCATGATGCATTGCGGTTGGCTGAAGAGCAGGAACTAGATTTGGTAGAGATTTCTCCCAACGCTGTTCCTCCTGTTTGCCGTATCATTGATTACCAGAAGTTTCTCTACCAACAGAAAAAGCGTACCAAGGAGCAGAAAGCCAAATCGACGAAGGTGGTTGTCAAGGAGATCCGGTTCGGACCTCAGACCGATGACCATGATTATGACTTCAAGCTCAAACATGCCAAAGGATTCCTCGAAGAGGGGGCCAAAGTGAAGGCATACGTCTTTTTCAAAGGGCGTTCCATCCTTTTCAAGGAGCAGGGTGAGGTGCTGTTGCTACGCTTTGCCAATGACCTTGAAGACTATGCCAAAGTGGAGCAGATGCCTCTTCTGGAAGGTAAGCGTATGATTGTGTTGTTAGCTCCGAAAAAGAAATAAGGGAGAGAAGGTTTCCCTCCCGAGAGAAACTAAATAAAAAATAGCAAAATGCCGAAGATGAAAACTAATTCCGGTGCCAAAAAGAGGTTCGCCCTTACCGGATCAGGGAAAATCAAGAGAAAACATGCTTTTAAAAGTCACATTTTGACGAAAAAGACCAAAAAGCAAAAACGGAATTTAACCCACATGGGTCTGATTTCAGATGCCGATAAAAGAGGGGTTAAGGCGTTGTTGGGTTTGCGGTGAGCCGGTGTCAAAATCTAGAAAAGCAATTTCTCTAAAAGCAGTATTAACCGAATGTTTAGCTTGAAGAGCTTTCCCGTATAGGGCAAGACGCTAACGTTCAAAACATGTAAAATTATGCCGAGATCAGTCAATCATGTTGCTTCAAGAGCAAGAAGGAAAAAAATCTTGAAACTTACCCGTGGGTATTACGGAGCGCGCAAAAATGTCTGGACAGTCGCCAAGAATACCTGGGAAAAAGGGCTTACGTATGCCTATCGTGACCGTAAAGCCAAAAAACGCAATTTCCGTTCACTTTGGATACAGCGTATCAATGCGGCTGCCCGTTTGGAAGGCCTTTCCTATTCGAAGTTGATGGGAATCCTTCACAAAGCCGGAATAGAGATGAACCGCAAGGTACTTGCCGATTTGGCCATGAACCAACCGGAGGCTTTCCGAGCTATTGTCCTCCAAGCGAAAAACGCACAATAACCGCAGAAAATATAACCGAAAGCGGCCGCCTGTTTTCAGACGGCCGCTTCTTTTTTCGTTCCGAGAAATCGGTTTAATTCAATACGAAAGTCTGGAGGCCGATTTGTTGGCCATCAGCAAATACAATGACCCGATAGGTTCCTGCCGGAAGGGATTCTTCGACCTTCCACTCGAAGTCCATCCGCTTGTCAGCTCCCGTGTAATCCATGGTCTGTTGCAGGGAGTAACCCTGTATTTCTCCCTCGAGGGTCTCGACTTTCGTCAAGAGTGAGCCGTCAGGCTTTTCTATGCGGAGGGAAATCTCCTTTTCCCCCACGGGGGTTAAGGCGTTGTGGGCAACGGTGAAATGGATTTTCAAAGAGGTGACTTTCTCTTTTTCGGTTGTGGTCTTATCCCGTTTGTTAAGGGTCTCTATCTCCACATCCGTCGCTTCGAGAAGTGCGGCCCGACGTACTTTCTCGTTGAGTTCGTCGTTGTCTTGCTGTAGTTGGTTCACTTCGTGCGAAGCCTCTTCGTAGCGGGAAGCGGCTTCCTCTTTATCCTCCTGCAGCTGGCGGTTTTCTCCCTTGAGGGAGTCGATGGTCGCCTGATAGAATTTGATGTTGGCCCGTAGCCCTTTCAATTCGCTTTGCAGAGAGTCTATCGTAACGGCATTCATCTCTTTCCTGGCCCGCAACTCTTCCAACAGATACTGCACCCGTTTTTTCTCCTTGTTGAGTCTTACAATCAACGAGTCGTTGCTGAACCAAACCTTGTTTACTTCGTATAGGCTGTATTGTTGAAAGACATCGGTATATTCTTCCTCCAATTTCGCCCATTCACTCTCCAAAATCTTGTTCTTAAATGTGTTTATCTCTGTCCGTTGTCGGCCGGAAAAAATCACAAGAACAACAATGATGATGATTAAAACGGCACTGATAATAATCCAAATGTTGGAAAATTGTTTTTTCATTCTTTTAGGGTTTACAAAAAGGAGGAGAATAGATTCTCTGACGCTTGTCGGATATTTTCTCCCTTACAAAGATAGGGGTTTTGTGCCGTTTCCGAGCCTTTTTCCCGAAAAATATTTTCCCGGAGAGGATTAAAATATGGTCCCGCTCCCATCAATTCCCTGTGAATTTTAGTATCTTTGCGACATTCATCGATAAAAAACAGGAGTAAGGTGAAAGTGCGTATTTGTTTTCGAACGATAGGATTACATCTTCTTCTTATCTTGGTTGTCCTTGTTTTTGTTGTTGTGGGTCTCTTCTTTTGGCTGGCCCATTATACCCGACATGGAAAGGCGACGGGTGTTCCCGATGTTTGTGGATTGTATTACACCGATGCGGACAGGGCACTGTCCCAGGCGGGGATGTATTCAATAGTGATTGATTCCGTGTATCGGCTCAACGAACCGGGTGGGGTGGTCTTCGACCAGGTGCCCCGAGCCGGCAGTATGGTGAAACGGGGCCGTACCATCTATTTGACAATAAACGCCTTAAATCCCCGTGAGGTGGTGTTGCCTGACTTGAGAAATCTTTCGTACCGTCAGGCCCAGGCGATTGTCCACGGATTGGGACTTCCCGCTCCCCGTATTTTCCATGAAAATTCGGAATATAAGAATCTGGTGTTGGATGTATTTGTCGACGGTGTTCCGGTCGAAACGGGAGAGCGGCTACCGGTCACGACCGAACTTACCTTTGTCGTAGGTAACGGCACCTATGCTCCGACCCGGAAAATCATTCTCCCGAAAGACTCCTTGGAGACCGATTCCGTGGAGGAACTCTTTATTCTTCCCGGAATTTAACTCGTTCACCGCCATGGAAGACGAGACAAGATTCGATGATGATATAGAGCTCAACGACGGTGATTCCCGTCCTATGTACGAGCATTACAGGTTTGTGGCCGATAAGGGGCAGGAACCGTTGCGGATTGACAAATTTTTGGTCGTCCGTACGGGCAATGTTTCCCGCAACCGCATCCAACAGGCGGCTGAGGCGGATTGTATCTGGGTCAACGGGAAGCCGGTAAAATCGAATTATCGGGTACGGCCTTTGGATGTCGTTTCGATAGTTATGGACCGTCCGCCCTATGAAAACGAAATCCTTCCCGAAAATATTCCTATTGATGTAGTCTATGAAGATGCCGATGTGCTGGTGGTAAATAAGCCGGCAGGGTTGGTCGTGCATCCGGGTCACGGTAATTATACAGGAACTCTCTTGAACGGTCTGGCTTACTATTTCAAGGATAATCCTGATTTCGATGTGGCGGACCCCCGTTTGGGGTTAGTACACCG
>JAJQIP010000077.1 GCA_021199145.1 Porphyromonadaceae bacterium
ACTTTTTGGGCTACGGTCTTCTGATGTTGTGGGTATGCCGTCGATATTACGGTATGCGGCTGAGAGGACCGTGGTATGGTGTTGCCGGATGGGTTATTGCCGGTTGTGCCGCTGTCTCCCTCCTCTATCGGATAGGCACTACCGGATCGCTGATTGCCGCCGTGACCTGTGCGGTCGCTGTTTCAGCGGTGGCGTTGTGGCGGTTGAAAAGACTCCTTTCTTTGTGATTTTCGGACTCTTAATGGCGTTCCCAAAAATCGAGGTATTGTCGGGCGACATCGATATAGTTGTGGTGCTTTTCGACAAAAGTACGACTGTCGGCACACCGTTGGGGTAACTCTTTTTTCCCTTTGATAATGTTCTCTACTAACGTATAGAGCTGCTGGGAATCGGGTATGGCGTTGAAGATGGGGTGTAATTGATTCTCTCCGATGAAGGTATAGTATTCGGGTTCGGCTCCGCTTACGGCACATAGTCCTTGTGACATGGCTTGTAGGGCATTGGTGGCTGGTGTGTAGGAGTAGAGCTGGTCCATGAGGATATGGGATGACCGCATCGATTCCAGATAGGCGGAGAGGGGCAGGGAAACCACTCGTTTTATCTCGCACTCCTCGGGGTATTTCTTCTGGATGGCCAGGAGTACCTCATCGAAAATGTCGGTTCCTTTCAAAGCGCTGCGTTCCCGTTGTATGCCGAGGAAGAAACGTACGGGAATATTTTCTCCCCATCGGTTGTCGGGAGCGATATCCTCGGATAGATGTATGGGAATGGGCAGATAGGCCAGTTTCTCCGGAAACTCGTTTTGGTAGCTGACGTAATATTCGTACAGACAGGCGGCAATGCCGTCGCAACGCTCGGCGATATATCGGTTGAGACTTTTCAGCGGCTCACTACACCATGCCTTTACGGTTTTCTGGCATCCGGGATAGCTGCGCAACTGCCCGTCGATGTAAAAGTCGGAATAGCGGAACGCCCCTTTTTGACAGGCAGTTACATAGTAAAAATCGGTACCAAGCGCATCGAGGAATATTTTGGCATTGTGTCGTCGCAAATAGTCAAATACGAGACGGTTCTTCTCCGGACGTAAATGGAGGAATACCGGATTGGAAAGCTGCACGACATCGTATCGGTGGAATGTGGGCAGATGCCGGAGAATGGCAAAGAGGTAACGGACAGAGCCCCCTATGCCGTAACCGTTACGGGTCAGGTCAATGTTCCGACGGTTGGCCATGAATCCACTACCTGCCGAAGCGACGGTCACATCATGTCCCAAGACACGCAACCCTTCGGCCAATGTCCAATGCAGATTACTCGCTTCTCCCAACAACAGTATTTTCATGAGTCCGGCAATGTTTGAGATAGTAGATAATCCCGTACCAACTTTGGAATAGGAGCAGGAAAAAGGAGGCTTTGTGTTGACAGGCCCCTATAAGGGCGAACTTTACCATACGTAGCCAGGCACTTGCACCAAACAGGTGGTAATTGACAGCCCCTTTGGCCCGCATGACTCCTTTGTCGGTGTAGGCCCGTTTGCCTGTACTTTCATAAGGGGCATCTACAATATAATAGGGGAAAAACCAGACAGAAAAACCGGCTTGGGAAGCATCGTGCAGCCACACCTCCTCCTCTCCGCAAATCAATATCTTCGTCCCGAGACCGAAGTGCTCGTTAAATAAAATTCGATTTTTCAGACGACCAACCCGGAAAGCCAGTTCCATAGAGCTGGGATAGAGTCCTTTGGGCCTGTTCTCGTAGGGACAGGCTCTGGAGGGGTATGGCTTTATGGGGTCGTGTGTGGCGGTATGGAGCATGAACTGGGCGATATCGACTTCCGGATGCGCTTCAAAGACGCTAAGTATGCGGTCAAAATAGTCCGCTGTATAGCGGCAGTCATCATCGGCTATTAAAGCAACATCGGCCGTCGCTGCCTGGAGGGCATGATTCCGGTTACGGCTTAGCCCTATCCCTTCGAGAAAGAGCAGTTTCACATCCCTGCGGGTTTGCAGTTCTTCCGGGATTTGCCGGAGAAAGCGCTTTTCTGTATATTGCATGGAAACGATATAAGATATGTCCGGACGGAAGGGGAGCAACATTGCCGGCACTTGGGCAATCCGTTCGTTATAGGTACATATCAAAATGTCGAGTTTCATAAAGGGGATGACTAACTCTTGCAAATATACCTTTTTAGGAAGAATTTTTCGACATCTATTCGGATAGAAAAACAGTCCGTTGACAAGTGAAGAGTCGTTTTGCGGGAAATATCGGAGAAAATCGTTTACTTTGTGATATGGAGATGACGATAATCATACCGGTGTATAATCGGGCGGCCGTGGTTGAAAAGACACTGCTTTCCGTATTTCGGCAATCCTATCGTCCACTCCACCTGATTTTGGTGGATAACTGTTCGACAGATGATTCGTTGGTCGTATTGAAATCTTTTCAAGAGAGGTATGATTCGTCCGTTTTACGGGTGACTGTATGTGAAGAACCTGTCTTGGGGGCTCCTTTCGCCCGGAATGCCGGATTGCGGAGGGCCACTTCGGAATGGGTGATGTTCTTTGACTCTGACGATGAGATGTGTCCGGGGGAAATCGCCCGGATTGTCCAAACCATACGGGAAGGTCCGTCTCTCGATATTGTCGGTTTCCCGGTCTGGTTACGCTCTCCTGCCGGTCGGTTGCGCCGGAAACGGACCTCTTTTACGGGGAAGATGAAGGCTCAGATATTCCACAGTGTGTTGAGTACCTCATGTTTTGCCGTGCGGAGGACTTATCTGGTGGCGGCAGGGGGATGGAACGAATCCTTGTCCCGATGGCAGGATTGGGAATTGGGCATACGCCTGTTGTCGCATGTTCCCCGAATCGCTTGGATAAAACGCCCTCCGTTGGCGGTTGTCCAGGAGAGTGCCGATAGCATTACCGGCAACGGATATGCCCGTTCTCATGCGGCATTGGTACAGGCCATTGATGCGGCGGCTTCTTCGATACAGGCTTCGAATCTTCCCGATAAGGAGCGGTTGTCCCGATGTGTGTATTCCCGTCTGGCGGAGTTGTCGGGACTTTATCTGAGAGAAGACGCTCCGGATTTGAGCCAAGAGGCTTGGTCGCTCTTTTTGCAACGGGTGGAGTTGTCGGCCGGACGACAAATGTTGTGCCGTAGGATAAGGCGATATATCGCTTGTGGCGGACGCTTGGGAGGGCGGATTCTCTCTCTTGTTGTCCGATAAAGAAAAATTTCCCTATCTTTGTTTATCCAAAAGCCTTGATATATGCTCGAAGTCAGTATTATCATTCCGGTATATAATGGAATCTCGTATATCGACAAGTGCCTTGATGCGATTGTCGCATCGGGGGCACCGACCGACAAATATGAGATAATTGCCGTGGATGATAATTCTACGGACGGCTCTTTGGAAAAATTGCAGGCTTTGGAGGCAAATATCGGCAATATGCGGGTATATCACCGCCGGAAAGCCGGACCGGGTGGCGCCCGGAATCTGGGACTGAATTACGCCAAAGGACGGTATATCATGTTCGTTGATGTCGATGACCGGGTTAATTCCCGGGAGTTCGCACAATTGGTGAATGTCTTGATTGGCCTGTATGACCACCAGATTATCGGTTTTGATTGTGTGAAGGTGGATGCGCAAGGGACAGAAACACCTTTCCACGAATTTGTATTGCCCTATTGCCGGGAGATGACTGGAACGGACTATATGGGGCGTTATCCGTTGATGGGAGTCTTGTGGGGCTATCTGTTCAACCGCTCTTTCTTGCTCAAACTGAATGTCCGTTTCCTCGAAAAGAGTGTCCTGGAAGATGAGGATTTTGTCACCCGGGTTTTCAGCCGTGCGGAGTCGGTGACATTCCTCCCGATACAACTTTACTATTATTATGCCGAGAATAAATCGGGATTAAGCAATATTCCCGAGATAGAACATCAATCCCGGCTTATGCGTGACCGGCTGTCGGTCATCACGGGATTGAAACGGATGCGGGAGGCGGTATGTGACCCGCAACTTGAAGCCGGACTTGACCGTAAATTGTGTGACTTGTCGGTCGATACGATACGCATACTTATCAACAAGCCGTATGAGAAAGAGCAGATGGCCGAGGCTCTCGAGAATCTTTCCAAACAGGGCCTTTATCCGTTGCCCCAAGGGGATTACGGGAAGTATTACAGTCGCTTGCGCCGTGCGACAAGCACTCTCCGGAAAATTGTAAGATGGAAACGTCGTCGCTCCGGTGTGATATGGCGTTATTGGGCCTGGCATTTTCTTCATTTGCGTCTTTCCTGAATTTTTTGAAAGGATATTTTCCTTGGAGGAAGGAGATAGCTTTGCCAAGGACAGTAAATGGACCTTTGGGGTTGCGGCTTTGACCTGAATTTTGTATTTTTGCACTAACTTTACTTATGCCCTAGGAAAAATTTCTCGGGGAAAAACGATTGAGAAAATATGCAGAAGATATTAATCGTGGAGGACGAGAAGAGGGTGGCCGATTTGTTGAAAATCGGATTGGAAGAGAATGGTTACCAAACGATGGTCGCTTACGACGGCGTGATGGGGTTGCGCCTCTTCCGGTCGAATTCGTTTCAATTGATTATTTCGGATATTATTTTGCCCAAAATGGATGGTCTTGAACTGTGCAAAGAGGTGCGCAAGACCGATGAGCATATCCCTATTCTGCTGCTGACAGCTTTGGGAACAGCGGATGATAAGGTAGACGGTTTCGAAGCCGGTGCGGACGATTATATGATAAAACCCTTCGATTTCAGAGAGTTGATAGCCCGAGTGAAGGTGTTGACCAAGCGATATGCCACCTCCCCTACTATGCCCCAGAAGCAGGTCGCCTATGCGGATTTGTTGGTTGACCCCAGTCGACGGGAGGTCTTTCGGGGAAACACGCCTATCAAACTCTCCCCGAAGGAATACAATTTGCTCTTCTATTTGGTGGAGAATGCCGAGCGGGTCATTAGCCGTGTAGAGATTGCCGAGAAGGTCTGGAACACTCATTTTGATACAGGAACCAATTTTATTGATGTTTACATCAATTATTTGCGCAAGAAGATTGACCGCAATTTTGAAGTCAAGCTTATCCATACCAAACCGGGTATAGGGTTTATTTTGTCGGAAAAGCTATGAAAATAAGGACTATCCTTACGCTTAAGATTACGTGCGTAACGGTCGTTGTCTTCCTTTTGTGTATGGGGCTGATTTATTGGAACAGTGAGCGGATGCGCAGTCAGACCTTTTTCCAAGAGTTGAAAGATGAGGCCATTACGGAAGCCTATCTTTTTCTTGAAGAGCAGGTCGATGTCCAGGAAATACAGTCGATATATTCTTCTAACAAAACTTTTTTCAACGAATTATCTCTCTATACGGATTGCTTTGAACTGCTTTATCAGGATGTCCGGCAGAAGGAAATTATCCAGGAATCTAAAAAATTATTTGATGATGTTCTTCACCGGAAGGAGGTGAGGTTTTATACGGGCAAATACCAGTGTATAGGTCTGCTCTATCGGCTTGACGGGAACAGTTATGTTATCCTGGCTGCGGCGTACGATGAGTATGGAAGGAGCAATTTGGCCCATTTGTGGAAGACGCTCTCTTTACTGTTTGTTGTGGGGGTTGCCCTATTGTTCGTCTCCGGGTACTTTTTGGTTCGGATTTCTCTATTGCGTCCTATACAGCGTATTGTCGATGAGGCGGAGAGCATTACGGCCCCTCATCTGGAACAGCGCCTTCCAATCAAGAACCAAAAGGATGAGTTGGGGGAGTTATGTACCGCTTTTAACGCTTTGTTGGAACGGTTGGAGACATCGTTCAATGCGCAGAAGATGTTTATCAGTAATGTGTCGCATGAGTTGCGTACGCCTTTGGCTACACTTATTGCCGGACTGGACTTATGTCTCCAAAAAGAGCGTTCGGAAGAGCAGTATCGGGAGGCCATACGGGATTCCTTGCAAGACGCCCAGCGAATGACCAAGTTAATCGACGGATTGCTCTATTTGGCCGAGGCGGATTATCAGAAAGAACAGGTCAAGATGCAGGAGATTCGTCTGGATGAACTGTTGCTCGATGTGCGGGAGTTCATTTTGCGGGCGCATCCGGAGTATCACATTGAACTGCTTTTCGGACAGGATGAGGCTGATGATGACCGACAGATTACGGTGACGGGTAATTTCTATCTCCTCAATATCGCCTTTTCCAACTTGATGGAAAACAATTGCAAATATTCGGCCAATAACTCTTCGCTGGTCCAAATCTCCTTTTGGGATAAATGGAGTATCGTCTACTTTTCGGATAACGGGAGCGGCATGACCGAAACGGATAAACAGCACCTCTTCACCCTTTTTTATCGGGGAGAACATCACAAGGAGGTAGAGGGACATGGCATCGGTATGGCATTGGTGCAGAAAATAATCCACCTCCATCAAGGTTCTCTGGCCGTATATTCGCAAGAGGGAGAGGGTACGACTTTTGTCATTAAGTTGCCTCATGTCTAAATATACAGGACGATTTCGTCCGTAGGAGTTTCTTCCTTTTCTTAATGATTTTCTAATACCATTCTAACGGTTTTCTAATAAAGCCTCTAAAAATGGAGGTCTACCTTTGCGCCCGAAAATGGAGAACTGAGTAATAACCTTTAAAAACAAAACGCCATGTGGAAGAAAAAACAGAAACCACAATTGCTCTTTAATGCTGAGAAAGTATTTCTGGCGGCCTCCCAACCATTGGAATCAGTCTATTCTTATTTTCAGACGACCAAGGCAGGGTTGAGCGACGAAGAGGTAGAAAAAAGACAGATGCTCTATGGGAAGAACATCATTGTGCACGAGAAGAAGAAGAATCCATTGAAAATGTTCGTAAAGGCATTTATCAATCCTTTCATCGGTATCCTCACTGTATTGGTCGTCATATCCTTCTTTATGGATGTGTTGATGGCCGAGGATGGAGATAAAGATTGGACGACCATCATCATCATTTCGACGATGATTGTGTTGAGCGGTCTCCTTCGTTTCATACAAGAGTTCAAAGCGAACAAAGCCAGTGAGGCTTTGAAGAAGATGGTGACAAACACCTGTTTGGTACGTCGTGCCGGACATCCCGATGTGGAACTCAATATCGAGGAGTTGGTACCGGGAGATCTTGTGTTGCTCGCAGCTGGGGATATGATTCCCGCAGATATGCGGATTATCGATACAAAAGACCTTTTTGTCAGTCAATCTACATTGACCGGTGAGTCCGACTCTATTGAAAAGCTTCCTACATCGAAAGGGAAAAAATACCATACAGGCAGTGTGGTTGAGTTGGATAACGTCTGCTACATGGGTTCTACCGTGGTTAGCGGTTCGGCTATAGGGATTGTTTTTGAGACAGGAAACAACACCTACCTCGGTACCATCGCCAAGAGTATCGCAGGTCACCGTGCGGCTACGGCATTCGATAAAGGTATTACCAAGGTATCTTTACTGCTTATCCGTTTCATGTTGGTTATGGTTCCTATCGTTTTCCTGGTGAACGGTATCACCAAAGGAAACTGGTTTGACGCTTTCATTTTCGCCGTCTCCATTGCCGTGGGTCTGACACCTGAAATGTTGCCTATGATTGTAACGGCCAACTTGTCAAAAGGGGCTGTTGCCATGGCACGGAAAAAGACCATTGTCAAGGACCAGAACGCCATTCAGAACTTCGGCGCTATGAATATTCTCTGTACGGATAAAACGGGTACGCTTACACGTGACCATATCGTACTGGAACGTCATATTACGGCCGAAGGTATGGAGGATAAAGGGAACCGTATCTTACGCCACGCCTATTTCAACAGTTTCTTCCAGACGGGATTGAAAAACCTGATGGACCGGGCTATCCTTTCGCATGTCAAGGATTTGGGCCTGGAATCTTTGGAAAAAGATTATAAGAAGGTTGATGAGATTCCTTTTGACTTTACCCGCCGTCGTATGTCGGTTGTCGTAGAAGATAAGAACGGCAAACGTCAAATCATTACCAAAGGGGCCGTGGAGGAGATGTTGGAGATTTGCTCCCATGCCGAATTTGGAGGTGAGGTGCATGAATTTACCAAGGAATTGAAAGCCAAAGCCCAACAGATTGTCGAAGAGATGAACAATCAGGGATTGCGTGTTTTGGCTTTGGCCCACAAGTCTTATCTGGACAAGGAGAACAACTTTGCCATCGAAGATGAGAATGATATGGTATTAATCGGATATCTGGCTTTCCTCGATCCTCCCAAAGAGTCAGCTGCCCAAGCTATTAAGCAGTTGCATGAACACGGTATCGAAGTGAAAGTGCTCTCTGGAGATAACGATGCCATTGTAAAGACGATTGCCCGCCAGGTAGGTATCGATACTTCTACGGCTGTTTCAGGTCCTAAATTTGCCGCTATGAGCGATGAAGAAAAACTGGATGCCGTAGCTCGGGGCAATATCTTCGCCAAACTGACTCCGCTACAAAAGGTAGAGATTGTAGGTATCCTTCAAAAACAGGGAAACACCGTCGGGTTCCTCGGTGACGGTATCAATGATGCGGCCGCTTTGCGTGAATCGGATATAGGTATTTCTGTCGATTCTGCTGTGGATATCGCTAAGGAGAGTGCCGATATCATTCTGCTTGAAAAAGATTTGATGGTGCTTGAAAACGGTGTGTTGGAAGGACGTAAGACCTTCGGAAATATCATCAAGTATGTGAAGATGACGGCCAGCTCCAACTTTGGTAATATGTTCAGTGTGTTGACAGCCAGTGCTTTGCTGCCATTCCTCCCGATGATGCCTATCCACTTGCTCGTACAGAACTTGCTCT
>JAJQIP010000080.1 GCA_021199145.1 Porphyromonadaceae bacterium
GATATACAGAATAATCATTGGCTCAACCTTTTTGACGTGAACCGTTCCTGTATCCTTGCCCCGGTAGAAAAACCGCTACCATTTACCCCTTTCAAGGATTTTACGGGACATTCTCCCAAAGAAATAAACCTTTATTCAACAGAAATGGCTTCTGCGCTCTGCGCCATTGACAGAGTAAATACTAGTGCCAATATGAATAACCGGTTGAGTGAAGCTATTGTAGATGCTTATAAATCAACCCATGGAGCTCCTATCTCTTTTGAATTGATGCTGAAATTCTATCAGACAAAAATGAAAGATGCCAAAAATGACGATAGTGTATCCTCCGTCTTGAAGCAATTAGTCAATGCCCGTATCTTTGAAACTGAAGATAAATTGTCCTTATTGGATGATAGTTATATCATCAAAATGGATAAATATCCGAAGGATGGCCCTATTGCCAAGGCCATTGTCTATTTCCTGATGTCCAAACTCAATACCATTTATGAACAATTGGGCAAACAGGCTGTGAATGATAATGTAGTGCAAATACGTCATTTCTCCATCATTGATGAAGCTCACTATATGCTTGACTTCGACAATCGTCCATTGCGAAATCTTATTGCCGTGGGTAGGGACAAAGGTCTCAGCATTATTTTAGCCACTCAGAACATGAGTAGTTTCAAATCAAAATATTTTGATTTTTATGCCAATGCCCAATATCCTTTGATTATGAAACAACAGAGCATTGACGATAAAGTTATTAAAGATTTATTTGGCGTAAGCGGTCAAGAACTTCAAAATATCCGAACGGCAATTGCCGGACTCCAAAAAGGTGAATTGATTATTAAGGATCAGACAACCTATGCACTCGACATGGGGAGTAAGTACAAGAAAATTTATGTAAATCATTTGATATAACTCCCTTCTCCCAGTCTCCGAACCATCCCTTGAACTCCGGTGTCCGCACCACATCCTTTACAAACCGCTTCCCCCGCTTTCATCAGATTCAGGGACAGCCGACCTATTTTTGAGTTTAGGCCAAAATTAAACCCACTCCCCAAAGATAACATTCTCCAAAAACCCCTATCTTTACGGCGGGAAAAGGTAGTGTATGCTACCCCGCTAAAAAAAATTTTGAATCAACTACTTCTCACCAACTGTCCCTAAAAATAAACGTATGACTCCCCGACACTCCCACGAAGAAAAATGCGCCGCTTTCGGCCGATTGCTGGATATTCTCGACGAATTGCGTGTAAAATGCCCCTGGGACCGCAAACAGACCAACGACTCCCTCCGGCCGAACACCATCGAAGAGACCTACGAATTGTGCGAAGCCCTGACCAACAACGACACGGAGGCCATCAAAAAGGAGTTGGGCGATGTGCTGCTCCATATCGCTTTTTATGCCAAAATCGGGGAAGAGAAAGGGCTTTACGACATGGCTGACATTTGTGAGGCCTTGTGCCAAAAACTAATCTACCGCCATCCCCATGTGTTCGGTACGACCCATGTCAACAGTTCCGGTGAAGTGGAACAGAATTGGGAAGCCCTCAAACTGAAAGAGAAGGACGGGAACAAGACGGTTCTCGCTGGTGTGCCGACAGCCCTGCCGGCCCTCATCAAGGCATACCGTATACAAGAGAAGGCCTGCAACATCGGCTTTGACTGGGAAAAGCGGGAACAGGTATGGGACAAGGTGAAGGAAGAGATTGGCGAATTTGAGAACGAATTGGCCTCTTTGGAGAAGGAAAAGGCCGAACAGGAGTTCGGCGACTTGCTCTTCAGCCTGATTAATGCGGCCCGTCTTTACAAAATCAATCCCGAAAATGCCCTGGAACGGACCAACCAGAAATTTATCCGCCGCTTCAATTATGTCGAGATGAGTGCTCGGCAACAGGAGAAGAATCTACGGGAAATGACCCTCTCGGAGATGGACGCTCTCTGGAACAAGGCCAAGGGAAAAGGTTTATAGCCCTTTCGGTCGGCGGAATTCGGCACACACGACAGCGGTGGCCACCGCTACATTCAACGATTCGGAGGTCGGACGTCCTTCGGGATAGCTGGGCACGAAAAGCCGGTGGGTTACAAGTTGCTCCACTTCGGGCGATATGCCGCTTCCCTCATTCCCCATTACCACAACACCACACGGAGAGAGTGCTTGCCGATAGAGATTCTCTCCATCGAGGAATGTCCCGTATAGGGGCAGGGTTACCTGCTTCAGGAATTCCGGCAACTCGACAGAATGTACCCGCACACGGGCTAACGCTCCCATTGTCGCCTGTACGGTCTTGGGGTTGTACACATCGGCACACGAGGGCGAACAGAGGAGTTCTTCCACGCCATACCAGTCGGCAATGCGGACAATCGTCCCCAAATTCCCGGGGTCCTGTACTCTATCGAGGGCCAAGACCAACTGCCGAGATAGGGCTTCGGGACGAAGTTCCGGATGGGGGATGTCACAGACCGCCAACACTTCCGGAGGGGAGACGAGCAACGAGGCCTGCCCCATCTCTCGGGGGGTGGCCTCGATAATCTCATCGGCCGGGATTCCGGAGTGTTGCTGCAACCACTCCGCCGTGGCGACTAACAACCGACAACGGAACAACGGCAAAAGGTCACTTACCAACTTACTTCCCTCCGCCAAAAAGCACCCGCTCTCCTTCCGCCCTTTCTTTCCTTCGAGAGAATGTATGAACTTTATTTTGGGCTTGCTCAACATACACCGATAAC
>JAJQIP010000148.1:0-998 GCA_021199145.1 Porphyromonadaceae bacterium
AATCTCTTTGACTTGTTTTATTTCCCTTCGCTGACAGAGGGACAGCCAAATTCTCTGATAGAAGCAGAAGTTGTTGGGCTTCCAATTCTCGCCTCAAACATAAACCCGATAAAAGAGGCTGTGCCGGAAAGCATGTTCCCAAAACTCATCCCACCTAAAGACATTTCTCAGGCTGTTTCTGCGATCGAAAAACTCTACCGCGATCCGGAACTCCGCAAAGAATATGTTTGCGACAAGTGGTCAAAGAAAAAGTTCGACGGGAAATTGCGCTTTGAAGAGTTCCTCCGAGAAATCGACGAAAAGTAACGAAATAAAAATGGAATTGTTTTTCTTCACAGAGGAAAGATTCTACAAAGACCAAAACGGGAAAATTTACAGTCGCGGTGGATTTGAATCGTCATTGTGGGATAGATATTTGTCCGTCTTTGACAAAATAACAGTGGTTGCACGCGGTGGAGGAAGCGAAACGCCTAATGAAAAGTATCTCCCGACGCGGGAACGGGTCAATGTCGTGGAATTGCCATATTTCATCGGAGCTTCGCAATATTTAAAAGTTTTGACCTCGCTTCACAAAAAGATTGCAGAAGTCATTAGTCCGGGGCGATCTTACATTTGCAGATGTCCGGGGAAAATAGGTTCAATTGCAATAAAGTATTTGCGGCGACAAAAAATTCCTTATGGCATCGAGGTTGTCGGCGACCCATGGGATGTTTTTGCTCCGGGTGTATTTAATCACCCGTTGAGACCTTTTCTAAGAATTTGGGGATTTTTTACGCTACGATCCAATGTCAGAAATTCTGCTGCCGCACTGTATGTCACTCGAAGCACTTTGCAAAAGCGTTATCCCGTAAAAGCCGGTGTTTTTCAAACATACGCTTCCAACGTTGTTTTGCCCTCCGAACGAATTTCCAAGAGAGCAAAGTCTTTTCCTGTGCAAACAAGTGCCCCGATACAAATTTTGGCGTGCGGCTCGCTTGCACAGATGTACAAAGCTCCGG
>JAJQIP010000148.1:1008-2709 GCA_021199145.1 Porphyromonadaceae bacterium
CATTAAAAATTTTGATAAAGGACAAAGGCTGCAACATCAAGTTTACGTGGCTTGGTGGTGGGAAGTACTTGCAAGATATGAAAAAAATGGCGAGCGATCTCGGAATAAGTGGTTTCGTGAATTTTAGGGGAAACGTTGCTCGTACAGAAGTTGATGTAGAACTCGCGCGAGCAAACCTGTTTGTCCACGCCTCGCGGGCAGAAGGTTTGCCACGAGCCTTAGTTGAGGCGATGGGTAGCGGGTTGCCATGCATAGGTTCTACTGTTGGCGGGATTCCGGAGTTGTTGGACGCGGAAATGCTCGTGCTGCCTGGGGACGCTGTTGCTCTCGCAGAAAAAATCGAGAATTTGATCAAAAATCCAAAACTTGCAAACGCACAAGCGGCTAAAAATTTGTCGGCATCAAAAGAATTTGCAGAGACTGTGTTGCAACAAAGGCGGGAAGCATTCTACAACGAAGTTGCGCGGCTCTCATCTACGCAAAATTTGTAAAATAACCGGGTTGGTGGCGGCAGATTGGGTTGGTGGTGGCGATGATGCGCCGCTGACTCCGCTTCCCACCACCAACCCAAATTCTTGCAACAATCTGCAGAGACGCACAAGCGAACTAAACGATTAGATCTTTGATCTTTTTTGCTACCATAGGAGATTTTTTCATGCCGGCGATTATTTTTGCGAGAATGGCGGCAGGAAGATCCTTGCGCGCTTTGCCGCGAGCGGCAGACTCAAACTCCGGTTTTGGTAGCGCAGGGAAATTGTTGCAACTAATGGCAGATGGTTTTGTCAGTTCGGCGTAATCGTTTGTTGATAGTTTCACCAAAGTTTCTTGGGGAAAGTTGCGCGCGGCTATCCATTTTTCTTGCTTACCCACCTTCGACGTTATCACAGCGACGTAGATTTTTTCGTCCACAGAAGGATTTTTGTTTAGAACTATCAAAAAATGCTCATCTGGGCTTTTGATCTCCCTGTGTCGCATGAAATAAACTCTGCCTTGATACAAGGCAGTATTGGCACTTCTCCTCCCGCGAGAATCCATTTTTGGAGGAGTTTTACCACTCGCCATTCAGGAAAGAGTCCTTGTTGATTTCGACGAGTTCGGCGTTCGCGTCGCAATACTCACTGTCGCTTTGGGGACAGGGCAGGAAAAAGTCTTTGAAGTCCATTTTAGCGCGTTTGGCGCCGGCGTTGAGTTTTGGCTCTTGTTTTTTCCATTCGGGGAACAAGTGGACAAAATTGACGATTTCGTATTCGCCGCATTTCTTGAGTACTTCTATCGCGGCGTCCAACGCCATGCGGTCCGTTTCGCTCAGCCAATCCAAGTCCGGTTTTGCCACAGAGCGAATTTCCTCATGTCGAGATTTTTTCTCGACCGACACGAAGGTTTGTGCGTCCGGAATGCCGTTGAAATTCTTTTCGATCAATAGTTTTGTGCGCGAGGCGACGGGACCGAGTTTCATGGCGTAGTATTCGTCGCCGCTTACCGTGCGACCATATTTGCGCAGGTGCCAGCGATCGGCGAGATACAGTAATTTGAGGATCACTAACTTGGAGCAAGGTTTTCCGAGTTTCCAGGCAAAATAGTTCAGGCTTTGCAATATTTTTTCGTTGGTAGTCATGGTAATCGTAGTTGTGGTTGTGGCGGCAGTAAGATTGAAATGCGCGGGATTGTCAATAGCCGGGAGCGGCGCTTGCTGCGGCTTAT
>JAJQIP010000176.1 GCA_021199145.1 Porphyromonadaceae bacterium
AGATGGCGGAATCGGTAGACGCGCTGGTCTCAAACACCAGTGGATTCACTTCCATGCCGGTTCGACCCCGGCTCTGGGTACAAGTAAGGGAGGTCAAAATTGGCCTCCCTTACTTTTTGTTTTCCCTCTCACTGTAAAAATGGGACAAGGCGTTCTGTAAAGTCCTTTGACTTTACAGAACATTCCGAAGGCTTACTTGATGACTTTCGATACAGAAACGCTGCCGTCATCGTATATCTGTTTGACCAGATAGATTCCCTTTTCCGGCGCGCTGTTCCGCTGTATGCCCATTATATCGTAGTAAAGTTCCTCTACTACGACTGCTGACTCGGCATCTTCCGACAGGGTCTTGACCCCCGAAACCTCTTCGGCTACTCCGTGTATAGTGACATAACTCAGACAGAGGTACTTGCCCGTGGCGGAAGAAGAAGAGTTATACCACGGATAGACACGCAACAACATACTCTCTCCTTCGGCAATCTCGATGACCGGCTGAGCCGATACAGCATACATCGTATTTGACACCATCGAAGAGGCGAACTCCGCAACGACATGCGCATCCGAAAAGTCCTCATACAAGGAGTAGGATACTCGGCATCTCATGCCGCTTCCCCCGGCTCCACAAACATAAAGACCTATGGAATCGATATGCAATATCGATGATTCCGAAGCTGTGATACCGAACTGGATATACCGAGTGGAGACTTCATCTATCTCACCTCCGGGCCAGGTCTCCCCTTCAATCAGATTCCGTTGAGTCTTTTGGTCCGTGGAAATGCCGCTATCGTCAGGCCATACTACACTACTATTGGGTACGGCATAATTTTTGACGACCATTTCACTCCAACTTTCGGGAATGGCCTCGGCCGGTCCCGTCAAGGTATAGGAATCATTGGCTGACAATTCCCACTGTAAAAGGACCTCCGCACCGCCTACAAGACTCACCCCTTCACACGAGACGGTAATCTCCCGTGTATTGTTTCCGTTGGTGAAGGTTATCGTGCCCGAAATAATACCGGCTTCCGACATTTGCGCCTTCACGTAGAGGGTCGTATAGGTCAGATTGCCGTTCGTATAATCCAAGGAAATCGAAGAGGAATATTCGCTCTTGTCCGTCGAAACGGTAAATCCCTCCGGTACGGTGACGGTAAGGCTCCCCTCCGACGGGGTAAGATCCATACCCGAAACAGAGACCTCTTTCACAACGGCTTGATTCACGTATACCTTGCCGAAATCAAGAGAAGTCGGATTCACCAACAGGTCGGTATTTTGTTGGATATGGTCGGCCAATATGCCCATAGAATACATCTCTTGGGCCACAAGGTGAGCAATAAGGGTAGCCCCCAAAGCACAAGGGTGGGTACTGTCGTCCGTGCAAAACAGCAGTTCTGTACAGGCGGATTCACCGTAACTGATATACAGCTCCGCCGAAAGGGTGGTCAGGTCGATGAAAGGAACCCCCATCTCTTCGGCCACCTCCTGCATGGCATAAGGATAATCCATGGTATGGTCACTCTCCGGTATGGACTGGTTCTCCGAGATGGTACCATCATCATTCAAGATGGAGAACTTGTCCCCGAGGTCGTGGCGACCCGAACGGGTGATGGTGTTCCCACTGAAATATTTACGGCACATGGGAGCGACTAAAATAGGATTCGCACCCAATTCCCAAGTCTCTTCTACATATTTCCTCAGATAATTTTTGTAAGTGCTTTGCGGAATGGTTCCCCGGTAATCGACACTGCTGTCACCCGTCTTGGCGATGACGGAGTCACCGTCCATTCCGTTGTTCTTTTCGTCGTTATGAGAAAATTGGATAATGACATAATCTCCTTCGGCAATCTGTTTCTTTACTGAAGTCCAATAGGCACTCTCCTCATAGAAACTCTTGCTGCTGGCTCCGCTCTTCCCCCGATTGTTGACCGTTATGGCATCGTCAAAAAACTGTTGGAACATCTGTCCCCAACCCCTTTTATCCGTTGTTGATTCATCATAGTCGGCCATGGTCGAATCGCCGATAGTATGTATCTTTTGAGCGGACACGAACGGTGTAAATAGCAGGTTCAGTAAGCACAAAGCTATCACTTTATAGTTTTTCATGGAAAAAAGATTTTGTTTGAAAGAAATTTCCTGTAAATCTAATCATTTTTTCGATTTCTACCACAAATTTTTAAAAGTGAAGGGGATAATCGTAAATTGTTTACATAAGTGTTTATCGATATCTCCTTGCGAAGGGGGTTATCGATTCATCCAGAAAGGACAGTAAGGCAGAGTATATAACCCTGTAAAATATCTTTATATCTTTGTGAAAGCGATTATCAAATATTGTGCAAATGATAATCGTAAATTGTTTGCATAAGTGGTTATCAATATCTCCTTGCGAAGGGGGTTATCGATTCATCCAGAAAGGGCAGTGGTGAAGGATATATCCTTCACCACTGCCCTAAATATACAATCGGATTCCTCTCTCCCTGCCTATGGCAGGGGTTTCTTCATAACGACAAAAAGAAATCCCCACTCCGTAGGAGAAAGGTAACGGATAGTTTTTTTACTGCAGCGATGCGTGGCATAGCCACACATCGCTGCACTTTCTGGATGACCCGATTAACAGCGACACCTACAGGTTTCGAACAAAAGCGTTTTCGCCATCATATTTCGATAACAAAAACTTCCGACCCGATAAAATGGGATAACAGGATTGATG
>JAJQIP010000219.1 GCA_021199145.1 Porphyromonadaceae bacterium
CAAGCCGAATACGCGGAAGAACATTCCCTAATCGTGGTAGCTGCCTCTCAACCCGACGGAGTTGCAGAACAACCCCAGTCTGGAGCAGAATGTGGCCTACGCCAACCTTGGAAAATAATTTTAGAAAGGAAGTTGTCTTATGAAACATACCATTTTATATCTGTTTGTGGCTACCGCCCTCCTCTCGGCCTGCGGCGAAGATTTGGAAAACAAAAATTTCACCATCTCCGACGAGGTACCGGCCGCCACATATCTCAAGGAGAACGGTTACACCGAGTGGGTCAACCTGCTCGAGTACACTGACCTCTATAATACGATGAACCTGAGTGTGGGCGACTATACCCTCTTCATTCCGGAAAACGAGGCGGTGACCTCCTACTTGGAGGAGAACGGCTACAGTTCGGTATCGGATATCGACCCGGACTATGCCAAACTCCTGGTGAAATACCACACCATTGCGGGCAACCAATATTCGAAAATCGACTTCTCCAACGATGTGTTGCCCGATACCACCGCTACGGGCGACCGTTTGACGGTAACCTTTGATGATAACGGCGACTACTGGGTGAACAACGAATCGATGATTACCCACTTTGATATCGAAGCCTCCAACGCCACCATTTTTGTCATCGACAAGATGCTGACGCCGGTGACCGAATATATCTACGACCGCTTCTCGGATGAGGAATACAGCGACTGGACGATTTTCAAGCAGGTCATCGACGCTACCGGCCTGGCCTCCCTCATCCAGCAGCCCGTTTCGGGAAAAGCCGCTTCGTACACGATGTTTGTGGTGCCGGATGATGTCTATCGTGCAAACGGAATCTCCGAATTGACGGAGTTGGCCGATTTGTTGGGCGCCGGCCAAGACAAGTCGGCCTGGACGGATAGCGACAATGCGATGTACCGCTACGCCGCCTACCACCTGCTCTCCTCGTCGTACTCGACCAATGACTTCATACAGGTAGACACCTTCTCGGTCTCTTCGACGGTCTATACGCTGGAGACCCTGGCGGATGCCGCTTACCTCGAGTTCCAGGATATCAACGGAACCTTCTACATCAATTACGACAGTGATGCGGATGCAGGAGCCCATTTCGTAAGCGGAGAGACCAATATCCTCTGCAAGAACGGAATGATTCACGCCGTAGATGACCCCTTGTACATCAAGGCCCCCTCTTCGACACCCTCTGTCACCTGGGAGTTGACCGACTATTCGGTATTGTCGACCGAAATCTCCAACTACCGCATCTCCTCTCTCTTGTCGCCTTATACGGAAGATCTCTCCGACCTGAAGGAGAAGTACGGGGATGACTTCTGCTACAACTGGGCTTCGTATACGGGAAGCCGGAATCCGGTCTCCTACTACGTAGGCACCTCGAACGACTCCATCGGGGCCAAGTTCAAGAACAGCGATGCGTTGGAAATCAACCTTGGCCAGTACGGCTATATAGAGATGCAGTCACCGACCATCCTGGCCGATGAGGTCGACTCTACCACCTATGCTGTAGGGGTTTCGTATTACCACGACAGCGATGTCTCTCAAAGCGGTCTGATGACCATCTACATCGACGATGTGAAGGTGGGCACCTTCTACAGCCGAGGCGGAACGAACGGCGACTGCGATGAGTGGGTAGTGGTGCCGAAGGGTAACAAGGACTATAGCAAGAGTAAAAATATGATAGGTACAATCACCTTCGCCACGACCCAGAAGCATATCCTGAAAATAGAGGACAACAAGGGTTCGGATGTGAAGCTTGATTATATATTGTTCTATCCTCAATAGTAAAGTCAAAAAGCGATGAAAGATATGAAAAAGTTATTTCTTCTCTTGCTGGCGGTCTGCGGTTGGACGGCCTGCAACGATACGTGGGACGATTATTATGACGAGGGAGCGTCAGTATCGAATGTCGATACGACGATGACGAGACTGGATTGTTCCATCATAGAATTTTTCCAGACACACGACGAATACAGCGCCTTCTATAACCTGTTGGATAAGGTGGGGGGTGTCTCCTCGTTGGAAGAAGACCAGGAACTTACGGTCTGGGCGGTGAACAACGCCATAATCGACTCGGTGAGCGCTACCTATACCGAAGGGACGCTCGATACCGATACGTCACGGATTAAATACCATGTCAACTATTTGGGCTATAACAAATCCCAGATGAAGGACGGGCTGCGGCTCAAGACCTTGACGGGTATCTATATCGCCGTCACCGTGGATGAGGCGGGCGACATCTACGCCAATACCTCGAAGGTAATCGATACCTATCTGCTCAACAACGGAGTGGTCTACATTATCGATGACCTGATGTCGGCACGGCTCAACCTCTACGAGTATATCAAACAGCTGGGCAACGACTACTCGATGTATCGGGATTCCATCCTGGCCTACAGCGTGGAGCAGTTCGACGCCTCCAAATCGACCCCCATCGGGGTGGACAAGACGGGGAACACCATCTACGACTCGGTGTTCGTGGTCTACAACCCGTTGTTCGATACGACGGAGATTAACTCGGAGTTCAAGCAGTTCACCTGCTTCATTCCCAACAACGACGTGATGCAGGCCTGCCTGGCGACGATGAACGAGACCTATATCGGCATCGGGAAGGCGGAGCAGGAAGATCCCCCCTCGCCGGAGTATCCCTATCTGGGCCTTTCGGATGTACAGTTGGCCTACAACTGGATTAAGCGGGCCACTATCTTCGAGGGCACCCTCTCGGCGGAGGAGGCTTCGGAGGACGATATCTACTCGGCCTTCGACAAGCAGTGGAAGAATACCGACCAGGATGGTAACCCCGTTCAGGTCATCGATACGGAGAATCCGGTGGAGCTGAGCAACGGACGGGTCTATTGGGTGGAGAACCTGAAGGTGCCTATCAATGTGCTGATTACCCGCTTCAAACAGTTCCTCTACCACTACGAGTATGTGGATGCGGACTCCCTGCCCTACTTCTTCTCCATTAGGGGGTATACGAGTGTGAAGTGCAACGAGGATGCCACCATACCCGATTTGGCCTTGGCCATGATTGGGGATACGGCCGCAGTGAATGCCGGTGCCACACCTGACTGGGATTGCGATCCTTTCAAAGAGTTCACCTATACCTGGATGAGCAACTACCGCTACCTGCGGATTCAGAACAGCAACTCCGACTTGGACGGGGAATTTTCGGTGGCCTTTACACCGGTAACCCCCTATGAACCCTATACCATCAAACGCTACTCCATCCCGGCCGGGGAGTACACCCTCTATCTGGGCTTCCGCTCTTCCGGTGCCTGTACGGGAAATGTCTATTTCGCCACGGCGGAGTTGGACGAGGACGGCAATCTCCAGATTGACCCGGACGACGACTATGCCGACAATCCCGATGTGCTGTTGAAGTCGCCCTATACTTTGGTGGGGAGCAACCTGAACTTCTCGCTGGCCACCCCGTGGAACTTCGACCGGAACGGCGGCGACGAAATGGAAGAGTACTCCAGCGGTAAGAATGTGTGGAACGCCAACGGCGGCAAAGTAGGAACAGTCGTCGTCGAGGGTGAGGGGATGCAGTCGGTGCGCATCAAGATAAAATGGACGGCGGGTGACTTTAACCTCTATCCCTATCACTGGACCTTGAAACCGACCGAGAATAATTATTGATAAAAACTCCTATACAATATGAAAAAAGCGAGAAATATATTCCTTTCCCTGTTGATGGCGTGTGTGCCGGTGATGGCTTTTGCACAGGCAACTGCCCCCTCGTCAGCGGGACGCGGCTACACCATTGCGGGTAAGGTGCTGGATCCCTACACGGGGGCACCTATCGAAGGAGCCGTGATTTCAGCCACCAACTTGTCGGAGTCGGTAGCGACGAACGCCGACGGAACCTTTACGGCGGAGCTTTCGGCCCTGAAAGGGGAGTTGAAGGTCTGGTATCCGGGCTTCTACACCAAAGTGATTCCCGTCAACGGCCGTACCCAGTTTGAGGTCGTCCTGATTCCGGAAGACAAGTACGGTTACAGTGACCAGATTGCCACACCCGACGGAACCGTCGCCAACCAGGACAAGGCGACTTCCACCGCAACTCGGCAGAGTAAGGACTTCACCTTTTCGACGGTGGATGTAGAGAAGACCTTCTACAACATCCCCGGTCTCTATGTGGCGGAGAAGAGCGGTATGCCGGGAGAGGGAGCCTTCTTCCAACTGCGGGGTAACCACACGGCCAACGCTACGGGAACGCCCTTGATTGTCATCAACGGGCAACCCTACTTCGGTGACTTGAACACCTCCGGAGTGATTAACGGTTATTCGGCGGGCCTCTTCAACGCCTTGAACGCCCAAGACATTGCCAGCATCTCGGTGCTGCGGGGTGCGGATGCCGCCAAATACGGTTCGCTGGCTTCGAACGGGGTGATTTCCATCGAGACCGAACGGGCCACCGATATGGAGACACGGGTCGAATTTATCGGTCAGTACGGGGTCGACCTGAACCAGTCGACGCTGCCGGTACTGGGTGTGAACGACTATAAGAAATATGTGGCTTCGGTAGGACTTACCGACGGAACCTATGAGGATGTCGACGACCTGATTACCGCCTTCCCCTATCTGTCGCAAGACCCCTCGACCTATGTCAACCCCTATCTCTACAACAACAATACCGATTGGCAGGACGAAATCTACTCGCCGGGCTTTGTCACCGACAATACCCTGAAGATAAAGGGCGGTGACGCCGTGGCCAAGTACGACTTCTCCATCGGATACAAACGGAAGGAGGGACAGGGCGACAACACCGACTTCAACCGCTACTATGCTCGGTTGAACTCCGATATCAATCTGAGCCGGAATCTTGTCTTCACCTCGACCTTGGCGATGGCCTATATGAACAGCAACCTGCAGGAACAGGGCATGTCTTCGGAGACCAACCCGCTGCTGGCTGCCATGGCCAAAGCCCCGTTGTTCTCGCCCTACGAGAAGGATGCCGACAACAACCTGATGCCGGAGTATGCCGCTATCCGAGACGACGACGGAGAGATTATCACCAACAATGCGGTCTCCAATCCGGTGGCGTTGGTCAACGAGGTACGGGCCAAGAACACCATTTACGATATCCAGGCCCTCTTCGGACTGAACGGAAAGATAAAGAAATACTGGACCATGGGGGTTGACCTGGGGCTCTACTACTACAAGAAACAGGAGTCGGTCTTCATCCCGGGTGTCACCGAGCAGTCCATCCTCCCCTTGAACGACGGACTGGCGGAGAATACGGCGCGGGTAGGCGAGACGGAGTTGCTCAACTACTACTTCGCCGGCCATGTGGGATACGACCAGACCTTCGCCGGCACGCACAACCTGCGGGGCAGCTTTACGGTACAGACCTCGCTCAACAATACCGAATATGACTATGCGAGCGGTATGAACTCGGCCAACGACTACTACTACCTCTTGGGAAGTACCAGTTCGTCTATCGGCCGTTCGGTATCGGGCTATATGGACAAATACAACTGGGTGAACCTGAACGCCAACCTCAACTACACCTACAACCACTTGGTAGGGGTAGGGGCTACGCTGGCCTCCGACTATGCCAACACCTTCGGCAGCGACGCTCCGACCATGACCGTCTTCCCATCGGCCAATGCGGCCTTCTATATGAAGAACCTGCCCGGCGTACGGGATACCCGTCTTCTCGACCAGTTGACCATTCGGGCGGAATATACGACGACCGGTAACAGCCGCTACTCGTCGAGCCTGAGCAAATACGCCTACTCGCAGGCCTCCTTCCGAGCCATTTCGGGTCTGGTTCGTGCCGGTGTGGCCAACACGGGTCTGAAGTGGGAGACCGACCGTTCGGTGGATGTGGGCATCGACCTCTCCGTGCTGAACAACCGTGTCGATGTCACCGCCGACTACTATACGGGCAAGACCAAGGATGTGATTATGCTCCGCAATATCTCCTCCATTTTCGGTACCAACACGATGTATGACAATATCGGGACGCTTAAGAACGACGGTTACGAAATCGGCGTGCAGTTCGCTCCGGTCTATACCCAGAACTGGAAGTGGTATGTGGGAGCGACCATAGCCCACAACCGCAACCGCCTCACTTCGCTCGACGGAAACAGCAGTATCGTCACGGAGATGAGCGACGGGTCGGCCATCATCTCGGAGGTGGGAAAATCGCTCTATAGCTTCTACGGCTATCAGACAGAGGGTGTCTTCTCCACTTCGGAAGAGGCGGCCGCCGCCAACCTCACCACTTCGGGCGGTGTCGCTTACGGAGCCGGTGATGTCCACTACGTCGACCAGAACGGTGACGGCATTATCGACAGCCACGACCGTGTGAACCTCGGCAACGCCGACCCCAACATCTTCGGGAACATCTACACGACGTTGCGCTACAAGAACTTCGAGCTGACCGTCAACTTCGGTTACAGCCAAGGGAACAAGGCCTACAATGCCGTACGGCGTATCGGGGAGAGCATGAGCGACTACTCCAACCAGCTGGTTTCGGTCAACCGCCGCTGGTCGGCCGAGGGGGATGTCACCACGATGCCCAAAGCCACCTACGGTGACCCGATGAGCAACAACGCCTTCTCCGACCGCTATATCGAGGATGCCTCTTACATCAAAATCAAGGAGATTTACTTGAGCTACCGCTTCAATCTCCTGCGGGGCACCACCGTATTCGCTTCGGCGGAGAATGTCTTCACCTTCACCAAATATCTGGGATTGGATCCGGAGACGACCTACTCGTACGACAACTCTCTGAAAGGCTTCGACTATGCCAAAGTATCCTTGCCCCGTTCGTTCAAGGTGGGAGTCAAATTTGAATTCTAAACGTTATTCTCTATAAGAAAGTTATCATGAAAAATAGTATGAGAAATTTTGGAATAGTGCTCCTCCTGGCAGCGTTCGCTGTCGCCTGTTCGGACGATACGACCCAACTCGATAAGGACCATGAGGCCAACTCCAACTCCGAAATCTATGCGGGGCTGTGGGGGATTGCCTCAACGGTGGCCGATGTGGCCGACCAGGCCTATATCGTCGAGGCGTTGCGGGGAAATATCGCCGAGCCGACGACCAACGCCACCATGGAGATGTGGGACCTCTGGTACTATCGGGATTTGCAGGGGAACTCCCTGGTCAATCCGGCGGGATATTACAACATTATTGTCAATGTGAACGACTACCTGGAGCAGGTGGAGAACTTCAGGACCACCAATCCGACCGCCTTCAACTTCGAGGAGAAATACGGGGTGACCTTCGACCTCTTTATGTCGACCGCCATCCGCTACAAGGTGTGGGCCTATATGATGCTGGCCAAGTTCTACGGGGAGGCCGTCTACTTCGACGACCCCCTGTCGGAGTATGTCGACATCGAGACGGCGTTGGCCGAAAACAACGGCTTCGAGCGGTTGGACTTCAATGGCATTATCGACAAATGTCTCGAGTTGATGACCGTAGGTCAATATGGGGTCGACGGCTTGCAGGAGACCACCTGGAAGACCTTCCTCTTCCCCAGTGCGACGGGGGATGACGAATCGCGGATGCGCTACGACCGCTATCAGTTCACCTCCGAAATCCTGCTGGCGGAGCTTTACCTCTGGAAAGGGGACTACTACAATGCGGCTATCCAGGCGATGACGGAAATCACTCGGGGTGGCAGCACGAGCAATGCCGACTGCTATATGCTCTGCTTACGGGGATCCTACAACTCGACGTGGCTGAATGCAGTCCACACCTACTACCGGTGGGAACAGGTCTCCATGGCCTCCTACAACCCGAAACAATCGGGGGAGACCAACCGCCTGGAGGATTTCGCCTCAAACGAAAGTCCTTTCCATTACTATATAAAACCCACCGAATATGCGATGGCACGGTTTGATACCACGAGTGTCGCCAACACGGCGAAGGCCTCCTATTCGGATGTCTATCGGGGCAGCGGCTGCACCTATAAATGGACGGACGCAGGCGATGTGGTGCTGAACAAATGGATTAACGGCTCCACCCAGACGACCGAGACCATCATCTCTCTCTATCGGGCCAGCCACCTCCACCTGATGCTCTGCGAAGCCCTCTCGGGTATGGCGGCCACCTCACCGGACATCTACTCCGACGATGCCTTGCGGAACGCCTTCCTGGAAGCGGCTCTGGCTCTGCTGAACACGGGAACCAGCACCTATTGGGACGCTTCGACGGGTGCCTATGCAGAAGGGAATGCCATGGATGTGATGATCAGGTATTTCGACCCCTCCAACGCCAACCTCTATCTGGCCAACCTCTATCGGGGTGCCGACCATACCCAGAGTGCCTCCCAATACCTCAACCAAGGGGTGCGGGGACGGGTCTCCATGGGGTATGACGATGCCGGCATTCTGGATACGGACGACAATGGAGCGTTGATTTACAGCGCTGACGAGCAGTGCTGGAAACTCGACTCTCTCTTGGCGGAGGAGTACTTCTTCGAACTCTCGGGTGAAGGACATACCATGTCGTGTCTCTACCGGCTGATGACCACCGGGAATCGGGAAGAGAACGCCAGGGTGCGTACCCCGGAACAGAAGGCCTATTTCGCTAAGGTGGAGGCCGGTGGCCGTAGCAATGTCGAGGGAATTCTCTCCGACGAAAGCGGCTGGTTTATCGATTACAACCTGTTCGAATAGAGACGCATGCGTTTCACTCTTTCTTAACGAAGTGGGGGGGGGGGGGGGCCGGGGCGGGGCCGCTGGGTTTTTTTTGAATTTTTAGAGACAATTTTATAAAAAAATTATATAATAAACAGGGAAAAATCGCAACGGGAAATTTATTTATATTA
>JAJQIP010000028.1 GCA_021199145.1 Porphyromonadaceae bacterium
TCAGATGTGTATTATAGACATCAGCTATCTCAACACGATTTTCTACATCTCCGACTCCATCCGCTTCACTCCCAACGCCATCCTCATTGACAACATGACGCTGGCCGATGAGGAGGGACACTTAGGGAGAATCGACGGCACTGTCCGACACGACCATTTCAAAAACATCGAATATTTTCTGAATGCCTCGGAGATAAAGAATATGCTGGTCTACAACACGACCGAACTCCAGAACTCCTCTTACTACGGGAAAGTCTACGCCAACGGTGTCGCCGCCATTGAAGGGGATTTGCACCATACGAACATCGATATCAACATGGAGACCGACGACAAATCCAAGTTCACCTTTGTCCTCTCCAACAACGCCGAAGCGAACGAGTATCAGTTCATCACCTTCGTAGACCGTTCCCGAAATCTGGGACACCTCCTGACCGATACCCTGGCGACGGCTCCGGTTATCCTGCCCGAAAAGTCACGGAACACCCTCAACCTCAATCTCCAAATCAACGCCACCCCGCAGATGAGCATGAATCTGCTGATGGACCCGGCGACAGGCGATGCTATCCATGTCACGGGCAACGGAAGCATCCAGTTGGAATACTCCACCCTCTCCGACCTGAAACTCTATGGCACCTATACGGTGGACAAAGGGAACTACAACTTCAGCCTACAGGATCTCATCACCAAGAACTTTGTCATCAAGTCGGGCAGCAGCATCTCCTTCCTCGGAGCCCCGCAGGAGGCCACCCTCAACATTGAGGCCTACTATGCCCTTACGGCCAATCTCGAAGACCTCGACGAAAGTTTCTCTACGGACCAAGATCTCAACCGTACCAACATTCCGGTACATGCCATGCTCTACCTTACCGGAGATTTGCAGCAGCCGGAATTCAAATTCGACCTTAACTTCCCGACCGTAACCCTCGACATCGACCGCCGCATACGGAGCATCATCAACTCCGAAGACATGATCAACCGCCAGATTATCTACCTCCTGGCCCTGAACAAATTCTATACTCCCGACTACATGAACACGGGACAGACCCACAACAACGAACTGGCCTCGGTAGCTTCCTCCGCCCTCTCAAGCCAGCTCAACAACCTGTTGGGACAAATCAACGAGAACTTCAACATCGGGGCCAACCTCTACAGCAGCAAAGGCGACTTCTCCGACATGGATGTGGAACTGACCCTTTCGAGCCAGCTTATCAACAACCGCCTCATCCTCAACGGGAACATCGGCTACCGTGACAATGCCGTCAACAACAACACCTTCATCGGTGATTTCGACCTCGAATATCTGCTGAACAAGAGCGGGAACATCCGCCTGAAGGCCTATAACTACTACAACGACAAGAACTACTACGTGAAGTCGGCCCTCACTACACAAGGGGTAGGTGTCATGTACCGCAAGGAGTTCAACAAGTGGCACGAATGGGTTTCGTGGCTCTACCGCAAGAAAAAGCCTGCAACCCCCTAAAACCATCTCCTCAGGAAAAAACTTTCCCTAGAAATATCAAGAAGGTGGTACAACCCATAAATTGGGATTCACCTCTCCTCAATGGGATAGGGACTCCACTTCACCTCGTTGACTTTCAATCGAATCCTATTAGCGTCACTATTTATCACATCTTGCCAGAAAGGGTTGCAATGTGTGACTACGCCACACATTGCAACCCTAAAAAGAATTACTCAACTCCTCTCTCCCTGCCGAACGGCAGGGGTCTAATCCTTAATTGAAAATCGTTAGCGGCGCTATTTACCGAATCCTGTTGCAAAGGTGGCAATCGAATCTCTCCGAAAGGGGAAAATATTCCTTCCTCCAATCCTTCTTTTCCCAAAAATTTTCATAACATTGTATCGGCAATCCCCCTGCACAGGGCAAAATCGCCATAAATACAGACTCTGACAAAAATGGGAAAAGACAAAAACGCACTGTTGATACTTTCGGGCGGAATGGATTCGGTGACCATGCTCTACGAATACGCCGATGAAATCGCCCTCGCCGTGACGTTCGACTACGGCGCCAATCACAACCGGAGGGAAATTCCGTTGGCTCAAGAACATTGTATGCGGTTGGGCATAGAACATGTGGTCATCCCCCTCGGCTTTATCAAAAACTACTTCACCTCCTCATTACTGAGCGGAGCTGAATATATCCCCGACGGACAGTACGACGAAGAGAACATGAAGTCAACCGTCGTTCCTTTCCGCAACGGCATCATGCTGAGTATCGCCTGTGGCATAGCGGAAAGCCGGGGACTGAAGCGGGTCATGATGGCCAACCATGCGGGCGACCACACCATCTACCCCGACTGTACCCTTCCCTTTGTGGAGGCGATGGACAAGGCCCTGCAGACAGGGACGTGGGAACACATCCACCTCGATGCCCCCTACACACAAATCACCAAGAGCGACATCGCCCTTCGGGGCCACGCCTTGGGGGTGGACTACAGCCGGACGTGGAGCTGTTATAAAGGTCTTGAAAAACATTGCGGCACCTGCGGCACCTGCCGTGAACGCAAAGAGGCCTTCACCCTCGCCCACCTCCCCGACCCCACCGCATACGAGGAGTAATCGGGAAATAAAATTCCTTATGCTCCACAATTCGAAGAACAAACACAACGTGTAGACTATACATCTTTAGGGAT
>JAJQIP010000205.1 GCA_021199145.1 Porphyromonadaceae bacterium
AACCAAATAAAGACTTATACCAAAAAGCAAGGGGCGGATTTTAAATCAAATCCGCCCCTTGTCATTAATAGCTTTTTCCTACCAAATCACAACCCGTTCATCCGGATTCATATACATGGGATCTTCGGGAGTAATATCAAAAGCTTTGTAGAAGGTATCGATATTCTTCAAAGCGGCATTTACACGCCATTTCCCCAAAGAGTGCGGGTCCATTTTCGTACGCCGGAGAATCTCCTCGTCCCGAATATTCCCGGCCCACAGATTGGCATAGGCAATGTAGAAGCGTTGGTCGGGTGTAAATCCGTCTATATCCGCCAACTCTTCCCCCTCTGTCGCCTTTTGGAAAGCCGTATAAGCCACACGAAGGCCGCCTTGGTCAGCGATATTCTCGCCCAAAGTGAACCGTCCGTTAGCATGTACGGTGTCAAGAACGACAATATTACTGTATTGGGACGCTAAAATATCGGCCCGAAGATTGAATTGACGGGCATCCTCAGCAGTCCACCAGTCGTTGAGATTCCCCTCCTTGTCAAACTGCCGTCCCATATCATCAAAGCCATGCGTCATCTCGTGGCCGATGACAACACCGATAGCCCCGTAGTTCACCGCATCATCGGCATCCGCATAAAAGAAGGGAGGTTGCAGAATTCCTGCCGGGAAACAGATTTCGTTGGTCGTCGGATTGTAGTAGGCATTCACCGTTTGGGGGCTCATGTACCAGATTGATTTGTCGACCTCCTTCCCTATCTTGTTCAGCATATAGTCGCACTCAAAACGTGAAGCGCTTTTGAGATTTTCCCAATAGCTCTTCTCCGGAGAAATCTCCAAGGCGGTATAATCACGCCACTTGTCAGGATAGCCGATTTTGACGGTTATCGCCGATAATTTCTCATGCGCCCGAGTCTTTGTCTCATCACTCATCCATTCGAGATTTTCAATATGTTGATGCAGGGACTCCTGAAGATTAGAGACGAGTTTCAACATCCGGTCCTTCGACTCTTGAGGAAAATATTTCGCCACATAAATCTCGCCCAATGCCTCGCTCAGGACATCATCGGTTGTCGCCAATGAGCGTTTCCAACGGGCTTTAGGCTCTTGCCGCCCCGAAAGGGTCCGTCCGTAGAAATCGAACTTAGCCTCATAGAACTCATCACTCAGGTAAGAGGCAGAGGCATTCAGCAGGCCAAAAGTCAAATAATCTTTAATGGCTTGCAGAGAAAGTTGGGGATAATACCGGTCAAATCCATCTATAAACGCCAATTGGCCGGCATCCAGACTCGAAAGGCTGTCTATCCCTAAAGAGCGGAAAAAGGTCTCCCACTCAAATCCTTTCTCTCGTTTCAAGAAATCGCTATAATCCAATTTATTGTAGTTCTTCTGCGGATTACGCAACTCCTCCTTGGCATAAGAAAGCTGGGCCAACGTTGTCTCGATGTCCAAAACCGACTCCCTGGCTTGCGTTGCAGCGTCAGGAATATATCCGGCCAAGACGAAGAGTTTCTCGACATAGTTCTTATAAGCCTCCCGCAAAGCGGCATTAACACTGTCTGTCGCCAAGTAGTAATCCCTATCACCCATGGCAATGCCTCCTTGGTAAAGGCTCAACAGATTCATACGGCTGTCTTTATTGTCCGGACCCACATAGAAGGAGAAGAAAGGCGACATGCCTTCGACCTGAAGTTGGGCCATAAGGGCAGGAATCTCTTCAAGGGATTGCACACCGTTTATCCGCTCCAAATCCGCTACGATAGGTTGCATACCCTCCGCATTGAGCCGCACACTATCCATGCCCAAGTTGTAGAGGTCACGCACCTTCCCCGCCAGACTCCCCTGCGGTTGCTCTTTCCCAGACAATTCGCCTACCAACGTATGCAATTGCTCCTCGCACAAATCGGATAAGCGGTCAAACGAACCATAGCGGCTATATTCAGGCTTCAACGGATTGTTGGCCATCCAACCGCCACACGCATATTGGTAGAAATCTTCCCCAGGTGCGACACTCAGGTCAAAATTGGAGAGGGCAATCGGTTTCTCCTCCTTTTCGCCCTCAGAACAAGCTGTCCACAAAAGGGCAGCCATAAACGACAACATCATTATTTTTTTCATAAACAGTTATATATAAAACATTTAGTTTCCATCAAAGGCTTTTTGCAGTGTCTCTAACTCTCCGGTCTGAGAGACCCACAAATCCGTAAGGGTCGCACTTTCTCTCTTCAAAGCGCCATGTTTCATGCACAAGTCAATATCCGCCATTCCCTCTGGCGTAGACAAGCGACTCTCGATAACGGCAATCTCAGCGTCCAGTTTGGCAATACGTTGTTCGGTGTCGGCAACGGCCCGCTCCTGTCGTTTTATTTTTTTCTGCCACTCTTTACGGGCCTCAAACGACATCTTGTTTTCCGAGACCGGAACAGAAGTAGGTACAGATGCCGGCCTCTTTTCATTGGCAACGGCAGTCGGTGTGACCTTCCTTCCCATCTCCAACTCCCTCAGCGAAGCCATCTTTTTACGCTCCAGAAAGTCATAGATACCGCCCAAGTGTTCCCGCACCTTTTGCTGGCCGAACTCATAGACTTTCGACACCAAGCCGTCGAGGAACTCCCTATCGTGAGAGACAACGATAAGGGTACCGTCAAATTC
>JAJQIP010000142.1 GCA_021199145.1 Porphyromonadaceae bacterium
TTTCAGATGTTCACGTACTATAATATGAAGCAAGTATACAAGTATCTATCTAAATCGTTCATAACCAAATAAATATAAAAATACGCTTTTCAATGTGACGAATGATAAGCTAAGAGGTCATATTATCCGGATAAAATTGTATTCCCTTTGTAAATAAAAGTTTTTCACATCTTAACCGGCGGAGATTTACGATAAATGTAGTACTTTTGTATGGCTTTGAAAAAGAGTAACTGTGATGCAAGATACACAAAAAAACAAACAATCCGCTCTCGACAGCCGCTATATCCGCATGGCCAAAATATGGGCCGAAAATTCCTATTGCAAACGCCGGCAAGTGGGTGCGCTTTTAGTCAAGAACAACGCCATCATATCGGACGGTTACAACGGGACACCCGCAGGATTTAAAAATATCTGCGAAGACGAATCGGGGCAGACCTATCCCTATGTACTGCACGCCGAGGCCAACGCCATCACCAAGATAGCCCGTTCGGGCAACAGCAGCGAGGGGGCGACACTGTATGTAACGACATCCCCCTGCATAGAATGCTCGAAACTCATTATACAAGCCGGCATCACCCGAGTGGTCTTTTCGGAATATTACCGGTTGAATGACGGTCTGGAGTTGCTGAAAGAGGCCGGCATTACAGTCGATTTTGTCGAAGCCAAATAATTTTTACCCTATTTCTAAAGTTTCATGAAGAAGAAAATTTTTATCTGGTTACCGTTTGTTATCGCCATCGCCCTTGTCGTAGGAATCGCTGTAGGTTACCTCTATCCGAGGCACAATGTGGTAAAACACACCTCCACAGGAACAAGCGGCAATAAAATTTCGAATCTGCTGGGTATCATTGACGCACAATATGTCGACACAGTCGATATCAACGACCTCGTCGAGGAGGCCATCCCCCAAATAGTAAACGGACTGGACCCCCACTCCGCCTATATTCCCGCAAAGGATCTGCAACTCGTGAATGAAGAGTTGGAAGGCAGTTTCAGCGGTGTAGGCATTCAGTTCAGCATTCAGAACGACACCATCATGGTCATTGCCGTCGTGCCCGGAGGACCGTCCGAAAAAATAGGACTGATGCCCGGTGACCGGATTGTAGAGGTCGACGATACCGCATTTGTGGGTAAGAATGTCATTTCCAACGATAAGGTACTGAAGAAATTACGGGGAGAAAAGGGGAGCCGAGTGAAATTGGGAGTCTTGCGGTCGACCTCTCCCGAAATGTTGACCTACGAGGTGGTGCGGGATGATATTCCGGTAAATAGTGTCGATGTAGCGTTCATGGTAAACACCGAAATAGGGTACATAAAAATCAACAAGTTCGGCCGCACGACCTATGCTGAATTCCTGAACGGTCTGGCGCAACTGAAAAACAAGAACGCCAAAAAATATATCATTGACTTGCGGAGCAATTCGGGCGGAATCTTAGAGGTCGCCATCAATATGATCAATGAATTTCTCCCCAAAAACCAACTCATCGTCTACACCGAAGGGAAAGCATTCCCCCGCAGCGAGGCGGTATCTAACGGAAGCGGAGCTTTCAAAGAGGAACAAATGGTGGTCCTCATCGACGAGTGGTCGGCCTCGGCCAGCGAGATTTTCGCCGGAGCGATACAGGACAACGACCGAGGTGTAATCATAGGCCGCCGCTCCTTCGGGAAAGGATTGGTTCAAAACCAGCTCTCCTTCGCTGACGGTTCGGCTATCCGGCTCACCATAGCCCGCTACTACACCCCATCGGGACGCTCCATCCAGAAAGAATATGAGTTGGGACATGGGGAAGAGTATGAAAAGGATATTTTGAACCGCTTTATGCACGGAGAATTTGACAATCCCGACAGTATCAAGCAGAATGATTCGCAAATCTATACGACCCGATTGGGACGCACGGTATATGGCGGAGGCGGCATTATGCCGGACATCTTCGTACCCCGTGATACTGTCGGGGTAACCACCTATCTCAACACCGTCATCAACAAAGGCATCATATATCAATACGCCTTCAAATACAGCGATGAAAACCGGACACTCTTGTCAGCCTTTAAAGACTACAAGGAGTTGCAAAACTATTTGGAACAACAACCGCTCATCCGTGAATTCGCCACATTCGCCGCAGCCCAAGGGGTGAAACGCAACAGTGAAGAGATTAGAGAGTCCCAAGAACTGCTGACCAACTACATCGAGAGCTATATAGCCCGCAATATTCTGGGCGATAACGCCTTCTATCCAATACTCCTTCAAGAGGACAAGACCTTCCTGAAAGCGGTCGAAATACTCGACAAGGACGGCGGATTCCCGACCTTGGGGGAATAAAAATGACCGAAAAAGAATTTTTTCGTCAGCAAATAAAAGCGACTGTGTCTCGACTTTCTCTTGAAGAGAAAGTCGAGACCGCTGCTATTATACGGAAACGCATTGAAGCTTTACCCCTCTTCGAAAAAGCCCGCACACTACTTCTTTTCCATTCCCTACCCGACGAAGTATGCACGCATGAGTGGATACGGGAGTGGTGCAAGATAAAAAATGTCCTGCTCCCGGCAGTGAGCGGAGAGGTGCTGACCGTTCGTCCGTATGATGCACAACGCCCTTTACAAAAAGGGCGATTCGGGATAGCCGAACCAACGGGGGAAGAGATAACGGACCTTTCCGTCATCGATTTGGCCATTATACCCGGTGTCGGATTTGACTCCCACGGCAACCGTCTTGGACGAGGTAAAGGATTCTACGACAAGCTATTGGTAAAAATCTCCGCCCCCCTTATCGGTGTAGCGTACGATTGCCAAATTGTAGACGATATACCTACCTTACCGCATGATATTCCCATGTCTTTGATTATCAGTAAAAACACTCTTTTCTATTCAAAAAAGGATATTCATTGACCAAAATAGCCTATTTTTGCGTAAACTTTAATTCGTAATTCTTATCCAAAATGGCAAAGGTAAAAGGAGCTGTTGTAGTCAATAACGAACGATGCAAAGGGTGCAATCTCTGTGTTGTCGCTTGTCCTTGTGATGTTTTATCCCTACAATTCAAGGAGGTCAACGACAAAGGGTATCATTATGCCTACATGAAAAATCCGGATAATTGCATCGGTTGCGCCAATTGTGGATATGTCTGCCCTGACGGCTGTATATCGGTATACAAAGTCCAACTATAACCATTCACACCCATACATATGACAGAAGAAGTAAGACTGATGAAAGGCAATGAAGCGATAGCGCATGCTGCCATACGCTATGGCGCTGACGGATATTTCGGTTATCCCATTACCCCACAATCAGAAATCATGGAGACCCTTATGGAGGAGAAACCCTGGGAAACGACCGGTATGGTGGTATTGCAGGCAGAGAGTGAATTGGCGGCCATCAACATGGTATATGGCGGAGCAGGGTGCGGTAAAGCGGTCATGACCTCATCATCAAGCCCTGGGGTGAGTTTAAAGCAAGAGGGCGTTTCCTACCTGGCCGGGACAGAACTTCCGGCACTTATCGTCAACGTTATGCGGGGCGGACCCGGATTAGGGACCATACAACCCAGTCAGGCCGACTATTTCCAAGCTGTAAAGGGGGGCGGACACGGCGATTATAAACTCATCGCCCTGGCACCGGCTTCGGTACAGGAAATGGCCGACTTCGTGAAATTAGGTTTCGACCTGGCTTTCAAATACCGGAATCCCGCTATCATTCTCGCCGACGGTATTATCGGCCAGATGATGGAAAAAGTGGTACTTCCCCCCTTCCAACCTCGGCTGACAGAGGAACAGATACGGGAAGCCCGTCCATGGGCCACCTTGGGAAAACGGGCGGGACATCACAACAATATCCTGACTTCGCTCGAACTCGATCCGGCCCGCATGGAGGAGAATAATCTGCGCTTCCAAGCCAAATACAGGGAAATAGAAGAGCATGAAGTCCGCTATGAGGAAATCCATTGCGCTGAAGCCGACTACCTGTTAATCGCCTTCGGGTCAATGGCCCGTATATGTCAGAAAGTCCAAGAGGTAGCCGCCGAGCAAGGCCTTAAATTAGGGCTGTTACGTCCCATCACCCTATGGCCTTTCCCCTCGAAAGCCATCGCCAGTCTCGCCCATAAAGTAAAAGGCATATTGGTCGTGGAACTGAATGCCGGTCAGATGATTGAAGATGTTCGTCTGGCGGTGAACGGAGAGGTAAAGGTGGAGCATTTCGGCCGCCTGGGCGGTATTGTTCCCACACCGGATGAAGTCCTGACGGCGGTCAAAAAAACGTTCTTGTAAATCGCACGATTATGGAGATAAAAGATATTGTAAGACCCGAAAATCTTGTATATAGCAAACCCCGCCTGCTAAATGACAATCCCATGCACTACTGTCCGGGATGCAGTCATGGTGTCGTACACAAACTCATCGCTGAAATCATTGATGAAATGGGCATGGAAGAAAACGCCATCGGCATTGCGCCTGTGGGATGTGCCGTATTTGCCTATAACTATATCGACATTGACTGGCAGGAGGCCGCACATGGCCGTGCACCAGCTATCGCCACGGCTATCAAACGGTTAAATCCGAGCAAACTGGTATTCACCTATCAAGGCGACGGAGATTTGGCCGCTATCGGTACCGCCGAAACCATCCATGCCTGCAACCGAGGAGAAAATATCGCCATTATATTCATCAACAACGCCATCTATGGTATGACTGGCGGACAAATGGCTCCTACGACCCTCGAAGGTATGGTAACATCGACCTGCCCCTATGGACGGAATGTCGAACTCAACGGCTATCCTTTAAAAATAACGGACCTCGTGACTCACCTTGACGGGACCTGCTATGTCACCCGACAAAGTGTACATACGGCGGCAGCCGTAAAAAAGACGAAAAAAGCCATACGGCAAGCCTTTGAAAACTCCTTGGCCAGAAAGGGAACTTCCTGGGTTGAAGTGGTGTCGACCTGTGCTTCGGGGTGGAAAATGACACCTGAGAAAGCGAACCAATGGATGGTGGAAAACATGTTCGCCAAATATCCGTTAGGGGACTTAAAGAACGAATAACCGTAAAAGGGACAACGATGAAAGAAGAGATAATCATCGCCGGTTTTGGCGGACAAGGAGTCCTCTCGATGGGTAAAATTTTAGCCTATTCAGGACTGATGGAGGGAAAAGAGGTCAGTTGGATGCCTTCTTATGGACCGGAACAGCGGGGCGGTACCGCCAATGTAACGGTAATTCTGAGTGACGAACGAATCAGTTCGCCGGTGCTCAATGAATATGACATAGCCATCATTCTCAACCAGCCCTCACTCGAAAGATTCGAAAGCAAAGTGAAAGCAGGGGGAACGCTTATCTACGATAACTATGGTATGCACCATGCCCCTACCCGTACCGACATTGATATTTACCGCATTGATGCCATGGATGCCGCCATTGAGATGGAAAACAGTAAAGCGTTCAATATGATTGTGTTGGGAGGCTTGTTGAAAATCAAACCTATCGTTTCATTAGAAAATGTACTGAACGGCTTGAGGAAATCCCTTCCCAAGCGCCATCATGGACTGATTCCCATGAATGAGCAAGCCATTCTCAAAGGAATGGAACTCATCAGAAAAGTGTAACTGTCGTCTATGAAAATAGGAATCATTGTCGCTATGTCTTCGGAGTTGGAGTGTATACGTCTCCTTATCCGAAATGTCCAAACAGATTGCCGTGAACACGACACATTCTACAGAGGCAGTGTGGGACGGCATGAAATCATTCTTACCCAAAGCGGCATCGGCAAAGTCAATGCCGCTCTGACGGCGCAGACACTGATATCCAATTATACCCCCAACAGCATCCTCAATACCGGAGTGGCGGGCGGTGTTGACGCATCCGTCCATATCTTTGATGTCGTCATCGGCAAAGAGACGACCTACCATGACGCCTGGTTCGGAGAAGGGAATGTCATCGGCCAGATTCAGGGGCTCCCTGCCCGATTCCCGGCTGACCCGCAATTGCTGCACAAAGTCGAAGCCGCTGTTGCAGGAGAGCATATCCATAGCGGATTGATATGTTGCGGCGATTCCTTTATCTCGGACAAAAAGGAACTCGGAGCCATCAAGAAAAATTTTCCCGAATGTCTGGCGGTAGATATGGAATCGGCCGCCATCGCCCAAACCTGTTATCGCTATAACACGCCATTTATCTGTATGCGCATTATCAGTGACACCCCCGGCGTGGATAATCACATGGCACAATACAACAGCTTCTGGGAAAAGGCTCCGGAAAAGTCGTTTGTCATCTTGCGGCAAATCCTTGAACAACTCTAAAAATCGGCTTTACCATGGAAAAAATCCCGAGCTTTACCATAGACCACATTCATCTGTTACGAGGCATCTACGTGTCTCGTAAAGATGATATCGGCCAAGAAACCATCACAACGTTCGACATACGTATGAAGGAGCCGAACCGTGAACCGGTCATGGGCATAGGGGCTCTCCATACGATAGAACATTTGGCGGCCACTTACCTGCGCAACCATCCCGTCTATGGTGACCGTATTGTGTATTGGGGACCCATGGGCTGTTGTACGGGGTTTTATCTGTTACTGCACGGGGATTTCGTATCGGAAGAGATTGTCGGCTTAATCAAGGAAACTTTTTGTTTCATACGGGATTACCAAGGAGAGATTCCCGGAGCGGCCCCCCAGGATTGCGGCAACTACCTGTCGCACGATTTGCCCATGGCCCGCTATGAAGCGGGAAAATATGTCCGGGAAGTATTGGATGTAATCTCCGAAAAAAATATGCATTATCCCTCCCAACAAGCGAATCAAGATGAGCACAGAGAATCACCGTCTCGATGATAAAATTATTGTATATCGTAATTACAATAATTTATCAGAGGCGTACGAGACAAAGAATATATTGGAACTAAACGGCATACCCTGCTTCATTTCCAATGAGAATATGGCTACGGTCTATCCATTATACAATTCCCATGTCGGGGGAATACGGCTTCATATTTTCGAAAAGGATATTGCTGCCGCCGATAATCTCCTGGCCAATCTGTAGATTTCCATTTATCTATTTCATCACAGAGGAATGAAATTGATACACTCCATACTACCGCAAAAAGAGACCATCTGGCAATTCAGTCGGTTCATTGTAGTAGGTGTGCTCAATACGGCTATTTCGTTAGCGGCATTCTATCTTCTTTATAATTTATTCTCTGTAAACTACACGATTGCCAATCTCATCAGCTACATTGTCGGCGTAATCAACAGTTTCTTCTGGAACAAGCATTGGGTATTCCAACGAGGCGGGAGCCATCGGATAGTCCGTGAAAGTATCGCCTTTCTCCTCGTTTTTGCCATAAGTTACGGTGTACAGTTTATCTTCCTATGGGGTATGGTGGAAAAACTGGGTATAAATCCCAATTGGGCGCAGCTCCCTGCCATGGTCATCTATACGGTCATCAATTATATATTGAACCGATACGTTACTTTCAGCAACAAGAAAGTCCTATGAAACCGGCCTCTAAAAATATTCTTTTCGGCTTTCTGTTCATCATCAGTGTCGCAACACTCCTGCCCGTTCTCGGCTTAACCCATCTCTATACCGATAAAGAGGCGCAAGAGGCTATCACAACGGTGAACACCCTAAAAAGTGACAGCCCGTTTATCCCCTTGGAAAACGAGGAGGGGATTGTCAGACCCCCCATGTTCTATTGGACCAATATGTTGATGACAAAAATTTTCCATCAAGGAGTCGTCAACGAATATACGATTCGTCTATCCTCCGCTATCGCCGCCATTATCATAGCGCTAGCCATGTTCCGATTCTATTCGCGACGTAACGACAACTACAATACCGCTTTTTTTTCAGCCATCATCTTCTTGTCGGCCTTTGAAGTTCACAGGTCCGCTATCACGGCACAATCGGATATGGTGTTCACGGTATTTGTCACACTGGCCCTCTTTCAACTGTATCGCTGGTACGAAAAAAAGGCGAAAGGTATTCCCCTATGGGCTATCCTCTTCATAAGCGCAGCCGCCCTAACCAAAGGGGTAGCGGGTATTCTGCTTCCATGCCTGACAATCGGATTGTTTTTCGGACTCCGAAGAGAGTCTTTTTTCAGAATAGGCTATAAAATAGTGGCCATCGCTTTAGCCTCGTGCCTACTGCCGGCAGTATGGTATTATATCACCTGTAAAGAGACAGGAGCGGGAGTTCTTGACCAAATTACAACCGCTCATTTTTATGAGCCTCTGAACCATATCTCATTCCCATCTTCTCTTGATTTCTTATACAGTATCTTCATCGGATTTCTACCCTGGACACTACTGATTCTCTTTTCCCTTTTCGCCCTCATTCATAAGAGGCGCATAAATCTGACCAAGGGACGGAAAATTTTCTCCGGCAGGCTATTCACCGAGAATCCCGCCCGATTGTTTTTCCTATCGGCTACGGGGATAATCCTGCTCTTTTATCTCTTATTCGAGGAGAGCACATCAACCCGGATTATACCTATATATCCCTTCCTCTCCATTTTTTTGGCTGAATATATGCACCATCTTATAG
>JAJQIP010000214.1 GCA_021199145.1 Porphyromonadaceae bacterium
GTGTGATGAACTTAATCAATGCCGGAAGGGTAACGACCAAAATAACGGCGATGACAACAGCCGCAGTGGCGATGTTGAACCGTTTCGGCGTATTCATACGCATACTGTATGCACCATACGCCTTGTTTCGACCGTTGAAGATTAATTCACACCAATCTTTCGAAATTAAGTCTATTTTTGCCATTTTCGTTTGATTTTATGTGAATTTACATATTATCCCTATCGATATTTTCGGTGAGTTCACCTTTCTTCTCGTAGTTCTCAACCAACCACTCATCTCCTTCAGTGAGGTCGACAATCGCATATTTGTTGATACTGCAAATGTGCATTTCGTCGAGCGCATCGACCAGATTGCGGTAGGTCGCATCTTCGGTAGCCTTGATGATGACGATAGGAGCACTCTTAGCGTCTTTGATTTCCGTAGCCCGCTCGTTGTACACTTCGTCCGACATCTTGGTGTCGATTTTCTCTTTTTTCAGTTCCCGGATTTTAGATACCACTTCCTGGTTGCGGTAGAGCAACATAGCCCGTAAGCCGTCGTCATCGTAGTTGGTCTCCTGCAGGGAGGTCCAGTCTTCGTAGTTCGGCTCGCCGGTGTAGTAGTAAACCCGATTTTCACTACCGAGGATCAAGGTGATAGCCCGTGAAGCGGCTACCTTATCACGTTCCTGCTCTGTCAGCGTTTTATCGTTAGACGGCATACTGATTTCCATCGTCTGAGGTTTGCTCATGGTGGTACAGAGCATAAAGAAAGTAAGGAGCAACATGTTCATATCGACCATCGGGGTAAAGTCGACCCGGATGTTCATCTTTTTCTGTTTGCCCTTCTTCTTGCCGCCGGAATCTTTTTGTTGTACTTCTGCCATAATGTTCTAATTCAACAGTTATTAAAAATCACCGGAGACACTTTTCAACGTGGTAATCAAGTTATAGCGGTTTTCGCGAATATCTTGCAGCGACGTCATGATCTTGTGTATTTCGGAATAGGGCGTATCGTAGGCCGCTTTGATGGCAATACGCACATCGCGATTTGCCTTGCGGGCTGCCTTCACCCACGATTTGAATTCGTTCGAGGCATTCGACGTTGTATCGATAGGAATACCTGTACCTTGATTTACCATGACTTCCGTCTGTTTGTCGAATGGCATATCAAGCAACGCCTTCATTTGAGAGATGGGTACGCCGAAGTAATCCGAAGCTTGGAAGTTGGCCAATTCCTGGTCGGTAAACTCGTAACCGTACTCTTCTGCCATGTCTCGCAGCATAGCCACCCGAATGGCCGGCCCATCAATCCCCATGAAGATACGCCCGTTCTTTTCGACCAGAATGTCCAGCACATTGGCTTCGGGAATCTTGATTTCCGAAACCGAGGAAGGTGCAGAAATCTGGACAGGCTCAGGTTCAATGAAGGTTGATGTCAGCATGAAGAACGTAAGCAGGAGCACAGTCACATCGCTCATCGCAGTCATATCGATGGCGGTACTCTTCCTTTTTACATTTACTTTTGGCATAATCTTACTGTTTCAGAAAGATGACTACTTGTGGTTGGTAGCGTAAGATTGTACAATGGAGAAACCTACTTCGTCGATGGCGTAGGTAATCTTATCAATTTTGCTGGTAAAGAAGTTGTACGAAATTACGGCGCAGGCACCGGTGGCGATACCGAAGGCGGTATTGACAAGGGCCTCGGAAATACCGGTTGACAGGGCGACCGAGTCGGGAGCACCGGTAGCGGTGGCGAGGGCGGCGAAGGACCGGATCATACCAAGCACGGTTCCGAGTAGTCCGACCAAGGTACCGAGGGTGGTCATGGTGGCGACAACCGCCAGGTTCATTTCCAAGGTAGGCAGTTCCAATGCGGTGGCTTCCTCAACCTCTTTCTGGATGCTGGCCAGTTTTTGCTCTTTGGTCAATTCCTCATTGCCTTCCATTTCGGCATATTTTTTCAACGTCGAGGTAACTACACTACCTACACAACCTTTCTGTTTGTCGCAGTATTCTTGGGCTTTAGCCAGGTCGTTGGCAGCCAAGGCGGCTTTGACGTTCACCACAAATTTGGTGAGGCTGCCTTTACCTTTGGCGATAGAGATGGCGATGGCACGTTCAACACTCAAGGTGATTACCGTGAGCAGCAAGGTTTGCAGCACAGGCACGATGATACCTCCTTTGTAGATGGTTCCCAACAGGTCACCGGGTTTAGGCTCTGCACGGGTTGCATCGGTGAAGTGGGAGAGATCACCTAATACGAAGTTGTAGAAACACTCGGCAATGATGAAGCAGATAACGATAACGAGGAATGCGGATTCAATTCCACGAAATCCTTTGGATTCTTTCTTAGCTTTTTTAGCTTTTGGTTGTTTTGTCTCCATAATAAAAGAGTCTTTTAGTTGTTCTTGTTTTTATAGGTTTATTGCTCTCATTTTCTGTCGGTAACCCCACCGCCTAAAGAACGGAAAGCAAACGCCCCGTAACGATAACGGGACCTTCGCTTGGTTTTTTCGGTTAGGGTGGGCAATGCTTTTTCCCTGAACGTGTTACATGGTACTCGCCATTGAGTAGCCGAACCATCTCGGACATTTGTCCGTAAATATGGGTCAAATATAGGTTTTTTTTGCAAAAGAAAAAAATTTAGAAGAAAAAAGTGAGAGCTACGGTCAAAATTAGAGCGAAACGAAATTTTACGCTTTCAATTTTTTATTTTTCACTTTCTAATTTCGGAAAGGTGTAGGGAGAATCCCTATTTTTGCTTTCTAAAGCAATTGAAGAGATGGAACACAACGGAACGGAGTGGGCCGCCTTGGTGGAGAAGGTGGCGGAGATAGCCCGGTGTACGGGAAGTTTTTTGCGGGAGGAACGACTGGTCTTTGATGTTGGCCGGGTGGAGGAGAAGAATCTGCACGACTATGTGTCGTATGTCGACCGAGCCTCGGAACGACGGCTGGTGGAGGCCCTTACCCCTGTGTGGCCTGGAGCAGGCTTTCTGACCGAAGAGGCGACCGTCGCTTACAAAGGGGAGCCGTATGTGTGGATTATCGACCCGCTCGACGGTACCACGAATTATGTGCACGGGCAGCCTCCGTATGCTGTGAGCATTGCCCTCTACGGGCGGACTGAAGGGGTGTTGGTCGGAGTGGTTTACGACCCTTGTCGGGAGGAGTGTTATACGGCCTGGAAAGGGGGCGGGGCCTATCTGCAGGGAAAATCCATCGTTCCGTCGGCAATTCAGACGGTAGAGGGAGCCTATCTGCACCTCGGTCTGCCCTACGATGCCGTGCGGTTCAGTACCCTCTCCACGGCGTTGCTCTCTCGTTTTTACGGTCGGGCGGGTGGTGTGCGTATTGCCGGGTCGGCGGCGTTGGACCTTTGCGGTGTGGCGGCTGGCCGGGTAGATGCTTATGTGGAACCCTCCCTTCATGTGTGGGATGTGGCGGCGGGGCTACTCCTCCTCCGGGAGGCAGGAGGTCGGGCGACTGATTTTGCGGGACATCCGCTGTTGGAGGGATTAGGGGGTGATGGTGTTTTGCGGAACGATGGTTATGATGTTGTGGCAGCGAATGCGGGGCTTCACCCGGAGTTTTTGTGTCAGGTGAAGGCCTGCCGCGAGGTATATTTCGGTGAAAATATACCTCACGACATTGTCTAATGGGGTATTTCCATTCCCCGACCCACCCTTCTCAGAGTATACTTATTTTCAGAGGGGAGAGGCTTGATTTATCAGACCATCTTTGCTAATAGGGTTTGATTAACACTTACGAGAATTTTTTCCGATTAAGGGTTAACCCCCTGCTGTTGGCAGGGAGAGAGGTGTTAGACAAAAAATTTTAGGGCTGTATTGATGGCAGGTGAACCGCCATCAATACAGCCCTTTCGGGAGGGATGCGATTGTCACTTTCGCTGACAGATTTCGATAAACAACGACACAAACATTATTCGACTAACAGTTGTGTCAACTTTTTTCGGTTAACAATGCGCTGCCATTTTTTTTTGAACGACAATTGCACAATAAGGGGAGGGGACCCCTGCCTCTGGCAAGGAGAGAGGTTTCCAATTAATTTATTTAGCTTTGTGATGCAGGGTATTTCCCTGCATCACAAACCTTTCTGAATGATTCGACTACCACATTCGCCAACAAATTTTGAGTAGCAATGTCGCCATAGGGGGGCGATTACCACCTTTGCAAACATTATCTGATTAACAAATACGCTAACAGTATTTGATTATCACCTTCGTTGACAGGTTGCAATAAACACGACGTAAACAAGGGCAGATAATCACGTGTGTCTTGGTGAGGGGTAAAAAAGGGGGTGTGTCAATGGACACACCCCCTGGATAGATAATCTTTAAAAGTCTCTATTTTTTCTTGGAGAGGAGTCTCACCGTGCAGGGACGATTGAGATCGGTTTTCCAGGTTTGGAGGGCGGCAAACCACTCTTCGGGTGTCTTGTAGCCGAAAGTCTCCTTCAACGAAGTGAAGGTGATGTAGTAGGTGAGGGAGTTTTTGCCGGGAGCCTGGATTTGATAGAGATAGCTGTCGTCAACATTGATTTCGCTCGACACATATGCTTCTGGAATGCAGGTACCCAGTCCGACAGTTTCCTTGTGCCATTTGATGGTATCGGTCTCCGGCCAATCGGTACCCCAGCAGCCGACCAATCCCTGGTGGTCGCTGTACGACTGAGAATCCTTAATCTTGACCACTCCGGTGCAGAAGGTCTCCTGCTCCAGAGGTTGGTCGAAGAAGACATCCACTTGAGCGTCTCGGTGACCGCCATAGAGGATGTAGCGGCAGGTCATGGTGAGGCGGCGGCCGCCGTATTCCCAACCCCGAGCCTCCATCTCACAGACAGTACGCACAGGACCATAGGCCAAGATGCGGGCGGTACGGTCCAACACCGGTTCGATGTGGGTCGCTTTTCCCTGTTGGGCATCCCATCCCTTCAAGGCCCCCACACCGCAACTGCTGCCGACTACCAGCACATCGTTGCCGAAGCCTGAAGCCAACTGTTTGTCATCGGGGTACCAGCCGGTCAGACCGATTTCCAGTCCTTTGTTGTATTTTCCGTAGATATCGACGGTCTGTTTTTGGTCGAAATAGAGGCGGTAGGCCACAAGTTCCGACTCAAAGGCGGGACCGTGGTGGTAGAGGTTGTTGTAGATGCGGACATTCCCCGGAACGGTGAGCATGCTGATTTTGGGATGCTTTTCCCGTTTGTTGCTCTTGTCGACTAGCTTCATGTCGGCATAGACTCGGGCTGGATAGCGGTCAGCGGCCGCTTCCTGAGCCGATACGACGATGCGTATCTCCTTTTTGGCCTGAGCGGGCAGCTCTACAAGGAAGGCGATTTCATCGCCCTTTCCGTCCCGGTCGAGGTCGTCGGTCTGCGAGGCAATCTCCTGTTCACCGTCAAAGACAGTGGCTGAGAGAATGGGAAAGTCACATTTCAAATCGGCCGTCTGCACTACGACCGGATAGTCGCTTTTGGGTTGGTCCCAGGGATTCTCTATCTGCAGGTAGAAACTCTTTTCTTGGGCCGCCAGAGGGAGGGCCAGACCCACCGTCGCCAAGGCGGTGAAGAGGAGGGAAACTCTTTTCATGGAAAAATCTTAAAGGTTTGAAGCGTTAGAAGGCAATGCTGAAGACCAGTTGCCACATTTTGTTCTTATAGGAAAAGTTGTCCACTAAAATATCACTCCACTCCACCTTATAGGGTTCTTTGGAATTGGTGGAGATTTTGCGGATAGGCTGGCGGTAGTTGACTCCTGCCCGGAGGTGCTTGAAGAGGATAATCCCCGCCGTAAAGTTCCAGCAGATGGAGGTTTCGTTGGCAATCAGGTGGTCGTCGTGAAAAGGCTTATCCTTTCCCATGATATAGTAGAGCTTTTTCGTCAGGTTATCGTTCTTTACGTCGAAGGTAAACGAAGGGCCTACACCGACAAAGATGCCGAGGGCTTGCAGCGGGTTGAAGGTAAATTTACAAGTCAGCGGGACATCGAGGGAGTGGCGGTGGTAGTTGGTATGACTTCCGGTTTCGGTGTTGGTGAAGGTGGTACTGCGGTTCAGATAGAGCACCGACCCGTCGATGGAGAAGCCCAACGGCAGGTCGAGTTCACCCATCGGGCCAATGAAGTAGCCTAAATTGCTGTCGTAGCTGATACTGGGATTCAACCCTTTGTAGGTGCTTCCCGACAAGTTCATTCCTCCTTTGAAACCCCAATTGAAGTCCACGGCTTGTAGGGGGAGAACCGTACAGAGGAGAGGTAGGAGGAGAGAGGCGATTTTGAGAGACCTTTTCATACGCGATTCTTTTTGTACAGGAGCAAAGATAAGAAAATTTTACCAAATTTTCTTTCTTCTCGATGGGGGAATTGCTGTCTGAAAAATCGTTAATTCCTCTCGTCGGACAAATTCCCATTTTTTTACAAGAAAATTTTCGCAATTCAGGAAAAGGGGTTACCTTTGCCCCCGTGTTTGGAAAACCTTTTTCCGAAACGAGAAAGGCGGGGTAGCTCAGTAGGTTAGAGCGTCGGATTCATAACCCGGAGGTCACGAGTTCAATTCTCGTCCCCGCTACGTGGAGAGGCTGTTTTTGTAACGAAGATAGCCTCTTTTTTTGTCAACCGCCGGTAGTGGCGGTGAAAAGAGGGAGAGATGAAACTCGACGAATCGCTTTTACAGCACTATTTTGGGGGACCGCTGTTCGCCCTCCTTACCCGCCTGGCTGACGAACGGGGATTACCCTGCTATGTGGTGGGCGGTTATGTGCGGGATATGTTCCTGAAGCGTCCCTCGAAGGATATCGATATCGTGACTGTGGGGAGCGGTATCGAACTGGCTCGGGCCTTTGTCGGTCAGTTGGGGCGGCAGGCCTCCTTCGCCGTCTACTCCAATTTCGGGACGGCCCAGGTGAAGTATCAAGAGCATGAGTTCGAGTTTGTCGGAGCCCGGCGGGAGTCCTACTCCCACGATTCCCGTAAACCGGTGGTCGAAGACGGCACTTTGGCTGATGACCAGAACCGCAGGGATTTTACCATCAACGCCTTGGCCGTCTGTCTCAATGCGGAGCATTTCGGTGAACTCGTCGACTCCTTCGGTGGCGTGGCCGACCTTCAGACCGGTCTTATCCGTACCCCGCTTGACCCCGATATTACCTTCAGCGACGACCCGTTGCGCATGATGCGGGCCATCCGTTTCGCCACCCAACTCGATTTCAAGATTGTCAACGAGACTTTCGAGGCTATCGCCCGGAATCGGGAGCGCATCCGGATTATTTCGGGAGAGCGCATTGCGGAGGAGTTGAACAAGATGATGATGGCTCCCCGTCCTTCGACGGGATTCCTGTTGCTGGACCGGTGCGGACTGTTGGAGATTATTTTTCCGGAACTAACGGCGTTGAAGGGGGTGGAGACGGTCGAGGGACATGGCCACAAAGATAACTTTTACCACACGTTGAAAGTGCTTGACCAGTTGGCTGTCAAGAGCGATTCCCTCTGGTTGCGGTGGGCCGCCCTGCTTCACGACATCGCCAAGCCGGTGACGAAGCGGTATGATTCCAAATTGGGATGGACTTTCCACAACCACAACTACATCGGTTCGAGAATGGTGCCGAAAATCTTCCGTCGGTTGCGGCTGCCGATGAATGAGAAGATGCGGTTTGTGAAGAAGATGGTGGACCTGCATATGCGGCCGATTGTGCTGGCCGAAGACGAAGTGACCGATTCGGCTGTGCGCCGTCTGCTCTTCGATGCCGGTGATGACATAGACTCTCTCATGACCCTTTGCGAAGCCGACATTACCTCGAAAAATCCGGAGAAGGTGCGGCGCATCCTCCGCAATTTTGCCTTGGTACGTACTAAATTGCAGGACTTGGAGGAGCGGGATCGCATCCGCAACTTCCAGCCTCCCGTAACGGGAGAGATGATTATGGAGACCTTCGGACTCTCCCCCTGCCGGACGGTAGGGGAGATTAAGGCGGCCATCAAGGAGGCCATCCTCGAAGGAATCATTCCCAACGAGTCGGAGGCCGCTTACCGCTATATGTTGCAGGTGGCGGGTGAAAAGGGGCTTACACCGGTAAAACTTTTACGGTAGAAGGGCGAAACGATAGCCCTGTTCCTTCAACCAGGAAATGGCCTTGGGAAGAGCGTAGCGGAGATTCTTCTCCCCTTTCAGAGAATCGTGAAAGACGATGATGGAGCCGTTGCGGGCGTATTTCCGGACATTCCCCAACACTTGTTCTCCCGAGAGTTTCTTGCTGTAATCCCGGGTCACCACGTCCCACATGACAATTTTGTATTGCTGCCGTAGCCGGCGCGATTGTCCGAAGCGGAGATGTCCGTGGGGCGGACGGAAGAGCGGGCTGGAGATCCATTCACGGGCGGTCTCGACGTTTTGCAGGTAGCTTTCAGTATTACTACTAAGACCCTGCAGATGGTTCATGG
>JAJQIP010000169.1 GCA_021199145.1 Porphyromonadaceae bacterium
GAATACATTTTTCACCTGACTTTCCTGGGCTACAAGAGCTACTATCAACAGGTGAAATTGTTGCGCATACAACCTTCGTTGAAACTCAATACCATCAAGCTAGAACCCGATGCCATTTTGCTGAAGGAGGCTGTCATTACGGCGGTTACGCCTCCTATCGTGGTCAAGGAAGATACGATTGAATATAATGCCGATTCCTATAAGACCCAACCGAATGCCGTGGTGGAGGACATGTTGAAAAAACTGCCGGGTATAGAGGTCGGAGATGACGGTTCCATCACAGCGCAAGGTAAGTCGGTGAAGAAAATCCTCGTCGATGGGAAAGAGTTCTTTTCGGATGACCCGAAAGTGGCTTCCAAGAATCTGCCCGCCAATATGGTGGATAAAGTGCAGGTGGTCGATCGCCAGTCCGACGAGGCCCGTTTTTCGGGAGTTGACGATGGTGAGGAGGAAACCGTAATCAATTTGACGGTAAAAAAAGGGATGAAACAGGGCTGGTTTGGTACGGCTCAAGCTGGGGGTGGAACGAAGATGGATGAGTTCGACCCTATGTATGAGTTGAACGCCATGGCGAACCGTTTTGTCAACAGCAGCCAATACTCCTTGTTGGGAAGCCTCAACAACACCAATAACCAAGGGGCTACCGATTTGGGGGCATCCATGTTTTCGGGAAGTAGCCGTATGATGAGCGGTAACAACCGAGGAACGGGTACTTCGGGTTCCTTGGGCGGCAATTTCAATGCGGGAAACGAATCTGAAACCTTCCGTTTTGGCGGGGATGTGAGTTACATGGGTAATGACAAGGAATTTATAAGTACAAGTGAGCAACAGAACTTCCTGACCAACGATAGTTCCTCGTTTGTAAACAAGAACGGAAGAAATGTCAATCGAAGTCACAGCCTGAATCTCAATTTCCGTCTCCGTTGGGAAATCGATACCCTGACCACCTTGGAATTCATGCCCCGTTTCGGATTCAACAAGTCGCACCTCGAAAATAATGGTTTCACGGAGACGATGGGAGGCTATCGGGATGCCGAGTTGGCGGCCCGGGATAGTGTCAATGACCAGGATTCCAGGTCTAGGAGCGATGCACATGGATATAACCTCTCCGGCCGACTCAGTTTCAGCCGGGCCTTTAAGAATAATCCTCGTCGCAAACTCAGTTTCAGTTTCAACTATAGTGCCAATCGGAACGAAGAGGATGGAGAATCCTATGACGTTTTCAATTTTTATCGTACAGGTGTCAGAGATTCTATCCGGCATCAAACCGATGAAACAATCTCCAAAGGGGCATCGTACGATGTACGGGCGACCTATGTAGAGCCTCTCTCGAAGCATTACTATCTGAATTTTGTCTACCAATACCGCTATAATACAAGCGACGGGGATGCCTATACCTATAATTTAGGTTCGGATTATAATGATAAGACATATCTTGATGTAGACTCCCTGGGCAATCCAATCGCTGACACTGACTACAGTAATGTTTCTCGCAGTCGTACCCAAACACATCGGGGAGAACTCTCCTTGCGAGGTGTCTATACCAAGATGTATTTCAATGTGGGAGTCAATCTGGAACATCAAAAACGGGAAACCAACTATCTTTATGGCCGTAATGTGGGAGACGATATCACGCAAAATACCCTCAATTTTTCTCCGACATTACGGTTGCGTTACCGTATCAACAAATACGAGAATTTGCGCTTCAATTACCGAGGTAGCTCTTCGCAGCCTTCGACTCGTCAATTGCAAGCCTCTCCCGATATAACCGACCCGTTGAACATCTATCAAGGTAATCCGGAGTTGAAAGCGTCGTTTACCCACGATATGTCGTTGCGGTATAACTCCTACAACCCGGAGACTTATAGTTCTCTTTCGGTCGATTTCAGTGCGAAGGTCCTCCAGAACAACATCTCCGAGAAGACGACCTACAACGACGACGGAGGCCGTACCCGTACCCCGGAAAATGTCAACGGTGCCTGGAACACTTCCATACGCGTCTTTTACAATATGCCGTTCAAAATGAACAAAAAGTTCAGTCTTAACTCCAATTCTCGGTTGAGTTATGATAAGTCGGTGGGATTTGTCTCTTTGAGTTCAAAGAGTGATGCTGTGGAGAATACTTCACGGCAGTATGATGCGGAGGAGAATTTGTCCCTTCGCTATTCGTCCGATATCGTCAGTGCCAGTGTAGGTGGAAATTATACCTATTCCAGCGTGGTGAACACCATGCAGCCGGATAACAACCAATCGACAATGAATTTCGGAGCTCGGGCCGACCTCGATGTGTTCCTCACGTGTGGCATCTCCATCGGAACGGATTGCCGTTATCAAGGTACGGCAGGTTATGCCGAGGGTTACAACCAGAACAAAGTGATATGGAATGCCTCTATTGCCTACTCCTTCCTGCAAAAGAAAAACGCTACCATTCGGTTCAAGGTCTATGATATCCTGCAACAGAATACCAGCATTGAGCGTAGGGTAAGCAGTTCCTATATTATGGACCAGGAGACCAATACGTTGGGAAGCTATTGTATGCTCTATTTCGCTTACCAGTTCAATACGCTCGGGAAAGGTGGCCATGGAGGAGATCGGGGCGGCCGTGGCGGATTTGGAGGTCCAGGCGGAGGCGGTCCCGGTGGTAGTCCAGGTGGAGGCGGACCTGGCGGATATGGCGGGTTTAGATAATAGCGTTGGGAATTACCTACAGATATAGATATGAAAAATAGAAAAGGTTGGAGTGCCTGTTTAGTGTTGCTCATTCTTGGGGGAGCAGTTCTTGTATGGTCGCAGTGCCGTACTCCGCAAACAGGGAGTTATCAGTATGATGAAGGGTTGATTTTCAATACAATATATCATTTTTCATATCAGGCGAAAGAGAATTATCAGTCTCAAATAGAAGAGGAGTTGCAACGTTTTGACGCCTCCTTGTCTCCATTTAATCCGACCTCGATTATTTCCCGTTTCAACGACAACGATACGACGGTTGAAGCCGATAGTTGGTTCACGACGGTGTTCGACCGTTCTATGGAAATCTGGCTGGATACCGAAGGTGCGTTTGACCCTACTGTCTCTCCGCTCGTCAATTTGTGGGGGTTCGGTTTTAAGAGCGGAATTGCTGTTACTCCAGAGGCGGTTGACAGTCTGCATGGTTTGGTCGGGATGGAGCGGTTGGCCCTTAGCGACGGTCGTCTTTATAAAGACGATTCCCGTATGACCCTTGACTTTTCGGCTATTGCCAAAGGGTATGCCGTCGATGTGGTGGCCTCCTTTTTGCAGGAGAAAGGGGTAGAGAATTATTTGGTTGAGATAGGGGGAGAGATTCGGGCCCACGGCCATAACAGTCAAGGGAAAAGTTGGCGTATCGGAATAGATACGCCCGATGAAAGCAATGTAGCCGGTGGAGAAATCGAGGCGGTGATGTTGCTCGATGATGCGGCGTTGGCGACATCGGGGAATTACCGCAATTACCGTATTGTCAATGGTCAGCGGGTGGCTCATACCATTGACCCGGTTTCGGGCTATCCCATCCAACACACCCTGTTGAGTGCAACGGTATTGGCTCCCGACTGTATGACGGCCGATGCCTATGCTACGGCATTTATGGTCTTAGGGGTGGAGAAGAGCCTTGAAATTGTGGCCCGTCATCCCGAATTAGAAACCTTTCTCATTTATGCCGTGGATTCGGTGCAGACAGCGGTCACCTATTCTCCTGGCATGAAACAGTATCTGTTTGGTGACTGATGGGGCGATAGCAGCGAGAAGTGGCGGAAGTACTTTTACGGATAGAAGAGGGGTTAAATGCGGTAATTCGTTTTACTTATTAGATATATACTTTTCCACATTGCTCTGAAAGCGGTAAAAACTTTTTTAGTCGCTGAATATTCCGTATATTTGCGATATCAATCATTCAAAATAAGGAACAATGAGTCAGATATCAGACCGTTTGGCCAGTCTTTCTCCTTCGGAGACATTGGCTATGTCGCAAAAAAGCAGTGAATTAAGAGCCCAGGGAGTCGATGTGATTAACTTGAGTGTGGGAGAGCCGGACTTTTTTACACCCGACCATATCAAAGCGGCTGCCAAGAAAGCTATTGATGACAACTTTTCGTTTTATTCCCCAGTAGCCGGTTATACCGATTTGCGGGAAGCGATTTGCGCCAAGCTCAAAAAGGAGAACGGACTTGACTTTACGCCCAATCAGATTGTCGTTTCTAACGGGGCCAAGCAGTCTATCTGTAATGCTGTTCTTTGTGTGGTGAACCCGGGAGATGAGGTGATTATTCCGGCTCCTTGTTGGGTGAGCTATGTGGAGATGGTGAAATTGGCCGAAGGAAAGAGTGTCGTCGTGCCATCAGGAATAGAGAACGATTTCAAGATGACTCCCGCACAATTGGAGACTGCAATAACTCCTCGGACAAAGGCCATCATCCTCTGTTCTCCATCCAATCCTACGGGCAGTGTCTATTCTCGGGAGGAGTTGAAAGCGCTTGCCGATGTGCTGGCCCGCCATCCGCAAATCATTATCTTGGCGGATGAAATCTATGAACATATCAATTATGTAGGCGGTCATCAGAGTATCGCCCAGTTTGAGAATGTGCGGGAACGGGTAGCCATCATCAATGGCGTATCCAAAGCCTATGCCATGACAGGATGGCGTATCGGATTTGTAGCGGCCCCGCTGTGGCTGGCAAAGGCATGCAGCAAGTTGCAGAGCCAATACACTTCCGGCCCCAGTTCTATCGCCCAAAAAGCTGCAGTTGCTGCTTTTAGCGGAGGCCAAAGTTGTGTGGAAGAGATGCGGCAGGTTTTTGAACGTCGGCGCAATCTGGTAGTGGAGTTGGCCCGTCAAATCCCAGGCTTTAAAGTGAATGTACCGCAAGGAGCCTTCTATCTTTTCCCGGATGTCTCCTATTACTACGGTAAGAAATTTGGAGATAAGGTCATTGCCGATTCGGCCGATTTGGCTATGTATCTCCTGGAAGAGGGTCATGTGGCGACAGTCGGTGGAAGTGCTTTTTGTGCCCCTGACTATCTCCGTTTTTCGTATGCGACTTCGGATGAAAACCTCAAGGAGGCCTTGCGGCGTATTAAAAAAGCTTTGGCCAAACTGAAATAATTCCCGGCACAATCTTCTTTCGTGACGAAAACCTTTTATGTGGGTCCGCTATCTCAAGGGGTGGCGGACCTATTTTTTGGAGGTAGGGTTAAAGCGTGCTGTGGGGATGCACTCTTGTTGTGCGGTAAAACGAGGTGTGAAACGGCGCATTCCTTCGATAAGAAGTATCTCCGTGACCATTGTCAGGACGAATATGAGCAGGAAAGCACCGGTTCTTTCGGGCAAGAAGGCGTTCACAGCGGTTTGCCAACTGTGATAAAGGGGCCAGTGTGTGCCGAAGACGATGATGGAATAGCGTCCATAATAGGCTATCGGCCGACAATGTTTTATGGCTTTGCACAAGAAGACAAGGGCCAGCGTGCCACCGATTCCGCAGAAGTAAAAGCTTAGGAAATTATCCGGCAATACCAGTTCGTGTATCCGTATCGGAGCGGCCAGTAGCCATACGGCAATCCCCAACGGCAGGATAGCTGCATAGAGATATTTGTCCCGAGGAGAGTAGGCGAGAAGGTTCGCTCTCCTCAGCCAGGTACCGGCATGGAAAAAGGGAAAGACGATGAGGGTCGTCCCGAGGTAATAGGGTAAAACGATTCCTTGTTTGGCCATTATCCATCCTCCTAAGGCAATCAGCCATATGGCCACATCGAGTTTCCAGCGGGTCCAGACCATCTGTAAAAGGTAGTAGAGAAGGTTCGTTTCAAACAGGACCGTGAGAAACCACAACGGAGAATTGTGGTAGGTCGAACCTGTGCGGATGATTTCCCAGAAAGGCCACCAGGAGTAATGTTCATAGAGGGAGGTATCGCTCCCATGGATGAGGCGTAGGCCCCAACAGGCGGCATCGTAGAGGTAGGAGAAGGCGTAGAAGAAAAGGAGGGGAATAAGGAGATTGTTGATTTTCTTTACGGTAAAGAGGACTATCCCACTATATTTTTTGAAGAAAATTCCGGAGAGGAAAAAGTAAAGCGGCATCCGGAACGAGTCAAAAAAGAGACCTCCTGCATAGTCGGTCAGGTCAGGATAGATATGGGCAAAGACCACCAATGCAATGCAGATGCCTTTGGCCAAGTCGATATATTCGATGCGTTGGGGGTTTTGCATGGTTTTTAGACCGTATCAGGTTACAAAGATAAAAATTACCTCTATATTTGCATAAAAAGCCAGACTATGGAAAAAATCGATTATTTGTCCCGGATAGATTCGTTACGGCATTGTATGGAAACTGCGGGAGTTTCCGCTTTCATTGTGCCAAGTGCTGACCCTCATCAAAGTGAATATCCAGCTGATCGATGGAAATCGAGAGCGTGGATATCGGGCTTTACCGGTTCAGCGGGAACAGCTGTCATTACCCTCTCGACAGGGGGCGTATGGACCGATTCCCGCTATTTTTTACAGGCGGCTGAAGAGTTACAGGCTTCGGGGCTGCAACTCTTTAAAGAGGGCTTGCCGGATACCCCGTCGATGACAGAGTGGATAGCTTGTACTTTGCCGGCAGGGGCGACAGTGGCCATTGACGGTACGACCTGCTCTTTTGCCGAGGGGGAACGTTGGAAAGCGTTTTTCACGGCAAAAGGACTTCATTTTAAGACGGATTTTACTCCGTTTGAGGAGATTTGGAAAGACCGTCCGGCTGTACCTGCTGATGCGGCATTTGTCTATCCGGTGAAATATAGTGGCCGGAGTTTCTCGGAGAAGTGGGAAGATGTCCGGAAAGCCATTGCGGAGAGGGGTGCGAAGGGCATTCTTATTTGTGCTCTTGACGAATTGGCTTGGTTACTCAATATCCGAGGAAATGATGTGGAATACAATCCCGTAGTGGTGGGTTTTGCTTATTTCTCCACCACACGGCGGGTTCTCTTTCTCGATAAGGGAAAAATTACGGCCGACCTGGCCACCTATCTGCAAGAGAACGAAATCGAACAGCAACCCTATGAGGCGGTTGACACTTTCTTGCAAGGATTGTCTGCCGACGAGCGGGTGTTTGTGGACCCGGTGCGGGCGAATTATCGGTTGACGGAGCTGTTGGTACAACAGCAGAATGCCGTCTTGGGACTATCACCTATCACTTGGTTGAAGAGCATTAAGAATAAAACGGAAATGGAGGGACGGCGTGCGGCTATGGTACGTGACGGGGCAGCCATGGTGCAGTTCCTCTATTGGCTCGATACGCATATTGGGAAGGAGGAGATTACCGAAATCGGCATCGCTGAAAAATTGCGGGAGTTCCGGGGGCGGCAACCCCTCTATAAAGGGGAAAGTTTCGGAACTATTGCCGGCTATCGGGAGCATGGGGCCATTGTCCATTATAGCGCCTCTCTAGAAAGCAACAGTCGGCTCTCTCCCAAGGGTTTCCTTCTTGTCGATTCCGGGGCACAGTATCTTGACGGTACGACGGACATTACCCGTACCATTGTGCTGGGTCCTCTCACGGAGGAGGAGCGGCGTGACTATACGCTGGTTCTGAAGGGACATATCGGCATTGCTACCGCTATCTTCCCAGAGGGAACACGGGGTGACCAAATCGATGTTTTGGCCCGCCGCCATCTGTGGAATGTCTTCCGCAACTATTTGCATGGTACAGGCCACGGTGTGGGTCATTTCCTCAATGTGCACGAAGGACCGCAAAATATCCGTCTGGAACAGAACAATACTCCGTTGGTACCGGGTATGGTCACTTCGAACGAACCGGGAGTCTATCTGGCCGGCCGGTATGGAATCCGTACCGAGAACCTTACTTTGGTCGTTGAGGCCGGTGAGAGCGAGTTTGGACATTTCTATCGCTTTGAGACCTTAACCCTTTGCCCTATCGACAAACGGGCGATTGACAAGAACCTGTTGACCTCGGAGGAGGTGGCTTGGCTCGATGCTTATCATCGTATGGTTTATGACCGGGTTTCGCCTCTATTGGATGAGACCCATAAGGCGTGGTTGCGGAATGCCACTGCTCCACTATAAGTAAGGAGGGAATAGTATGGCGTTTATACGGGATGTCAGGGGTTTTACCCCGAAAATAGGGAAAGAGTGTTTTTTGGCCGAAACCGCCGTTATCATTGGAGATGTAACGATGGGCGATGGGTGTAGTGTGTGGTATAATACCGTTTTACGAGGTGATGTGAATACCATTACCATCGGAAACCGGGTGAATATCCAAGACGGTTCGGTGTTGCATACCCTATATGAAAAATCAGTGGTCGAAATTGGGAATGATGTCTCGATTGGACACAATGTGACTATACACGGGGCCAAGATATGTGACGGTGCACTTGTCGGTATGGGAGCGGTTGTCATGGACCATGCGGTTGTGGGTG
>JAJQIP010000127.1 GCA_021199145.1 Porphyromonadaceae bacterium
GGGGCAAACCATACGATTACATTCTTAAAGAGGGTAAATACAATTTGTATAAGGAGATTCGGGACGAGGTACAGAGCTATTTTGAAGACAACAAAATCACATGGTGGAGAGGGAAAGTGACCGGAAACACACTTTCATCCCAAATTGCCTGCCTGAACCACTTGTTCCCCATCAGGAATGATAAGGGTGCCGTACTTCGGTTGGTGCAAGGTCTTGACCCGGGATTTACGGAAGTGAAGGCAATAACATACAACAGTGAGAAACAGCCGGGATACATCGCTTTTGAGACAGTCTGCGAAAAAGATTATTTGAATGAATGTGCCGCCGGCGCTTCTCCCACAAGAGGTGCCAATTACACATCGATTGACGCGTTGATTTTTGCCAAACACAAGTCCCGGAATAATGTGCTGATTTTCATCGAGTGGAAATACACCGAATCATACAGCGGTGACAAGTCAAAGGGGAATAGTGGACTGGTACGGATGAATCGTTACAACGGCCTCATTGACAAGTCTGACTATCTTGAAAGTTTGTCAGAATATAATGGTAGTGTCTATTATCGTGAGCCATTCTATCAATTGATGCGCCAGACCTTGTGGGCGGAGCAGATCATCAAACATAAGGACGTTTTGACTGCAAGCGGTGACAGGGCAAATGATTATCTGCACATTCATGTAATACCAAATGAAAATGAGGCCTTGTTGAAAAACGAAAGGCTGTATCGGTTTTCAAAGAAAAGTCTGAAAGACACTTGGGAGGGGCAATTGAAAGACAAAGGCCATTACAAGATTGTGGATCCGGAAGAGTTGTTTACACCCTCGACAAATGAGTCTTTTGTGGATGAAATTGAAGGGAAGAAGGATTATTCTAAACTCATCGACTACCTTAAAGTACGGTATTGGTAATCTTGTTCAGAAATAGAGGCAATGGCAAGAAGATAATGAAAAGGTGATGATTCTAAAGCAAGTCTGTATAGTGAGTGGAAACTAATTGGCCAAGGAGAAAGATTATGAGATATAAGCGGTTGAGTGTCAAATCGCGAAAACTTATCAATTTGGATATAACGTATTTAGTGCCGGCGATGTTAGTCGAATACGATCTTTGTCGGGACTATGACGTGCTTTGCGAAATCTCTGTCGCGTTCGGCGGTTGTCACGTCGATACCGATGCCTACGGGGTGTGCTACTATACAAACGAAAAAGGCACGAGAAAGATATTGTATTCCGCTCCTGATGATTTGTCAGGGGAGTATGTAGTGGACAAAGCTACCGTCATCATCGCCGCAAACGCATTTGAATATTCCAAAGGAGTAACAAAAGTGGTGTTGCCCCGCGGTTTGAAAGCCATCGGCGATTGTGCTTTCATGGGGTGTAAACGTTTGGAGCCGCCAGAAATCCCGTCGACTGTGGAATATTTGGGTGCTTTCTCTTTGCCTTGTAAATACGAGACGTTCACCATCCCGAAATCATTGAGACAATACAAAACGGGTTCTATTCCGCGTGCGGATGAACTTCGCAGCGACTCGCCCGACTTTAAAATAACCGGCGATTTCCTTCTCTACAAGGATGTTTTATTGATGTATAGAGGCAGGGAGAAGGAGCGTGTGACCGTACCCGATGGAATCACCGTTATCGGAGAATACGCATTCTCGGGAGATGGCTTGATGAAAGAAACCGTATTGTCACAGGGCGTAACTGAGATAGAGAAGAAGGCGTTTTACAAATGTACGGCCTTGAAATGTGTCAATTTGCCCGATTCGTTGGAAAAGATAGGCAGCTATGCTTTTTATAAGTGCGTGTCATTAAAGAAAACAGCTCTTCCCGATAACGTAAGGCAACTCGAAGACGGCGTGTTTAGTGAGTGTACCGGCTTGAATACGGTAAAACTATCCGCTTCGTTGGATTGCATACCGAGGTGTACCTTTTTGAAATGCGAGTCGTTGAAGTCAATAAACATTCCCGAAGGGGTAGTATATATAGACTGTTTCGGTTTCGCCGAATCGGGATTGCAGGCATTGGATATCCCTGCTAACGTGAGATGGATTCGCGACGATGCCTTTTCGGGTTGCAAGGATTTACATACCGTACACATTCCAGGAAGCGTTTACGTAGACAAGAACGCCTTTACAGGTTGTTTCCTGTCTTGTATCCCTAAGCCTTGAACGTAATCTCTATACCGTCTTTCGTACAATCCTCCGTAATCACTTTCGCTAACAATTCCGGCGTAATGCCGGTCAGGTTGAAGTCTTTGCCCCGCTCCCGGTGAATCGGTATTATCGCGGTTGAGGGCTTTACCGTTTCGCATACTTCACGCAACGTCTCCATGGTGGCGTGTCCGCTTGTATGAAGCGAGACTACTGTGGCGCCAAATTGTTTGAAGCGGTTTTGCAGTTTCATGAATCTTTCATTCAAGTTATCACCGGGTCTTAGGTAACCATCCCACATGGAGTAGATAAACAGTGTCTTTTCGGGGCTGTTTGTCATTTCCAGGATTTCGTCAAGTATATCGTGTCGATTCGTTTCAGGATTGTCTGATTCATAAGGCGGGCGCACAAACATAAGGAAACCGTTATAAATCATCAACTGGTTTAACTTGA
>JAJQIP010000094.1 GCA_021199145.1 Porphyromonadaceae bacterium
TTCTCAACATCGAGTTGGGGTTGGACAATCTCTCCGGAGCGAATCATGTCTTTTGTCAACATTTTACACTTTATGTGTTGATAGCCCTTGCCGTATTCATTGTAGGGGAGACCTTCGGGCTATGGTTCGTGCGGAACAAACTGACCATTTCTCCCGACCGGTTGTCGGCTGCCCTTTGGGCCTATCAGTTCGCCTTGCTCTCCCTCTGCTCCGTATTGTTGGGCATCGTCTTCAATTCGGCCATCATCGCCCACGAACAGATGGGAGTCTATTCCTATATCGGAATCTTCGAAGGGTGTTCCCGCTTGGCGGTTGCCTACCTCATCAGCATCTCCCCGATTGACCGGCTCATCAGTTACGCATTTCTGCTTTTCTGTTTTTCGTTGGTTGTCCAGCTTATGTATTATTTCTATTGTCGGAAAAAGTATGCGGAGTGCCGGCTTCATTTCGTTTGGGACAAGCCTCTGTTGAAAAAGACCTTTTCGATTGTGGGGTATAACGGCTTGGGAACCGCTGTATATGCCATCAACGACCAAGGAATAAATGTTCTGCTGAATATCTTTTTCGGGCCTGTGGTCAATGCCGCCCGTGCCGTTTCGTTTCAGATAAGCAATGCGGTCAGCAATTTTACTCGGAATTTCTATACGGCCGTTACTCCTCAAATTACCAAATCGTATGCCAAAGGCGACATGGCTTATCTGATGAGTCTGTTTTACAAGAGTTCGAAATTCGCCTTTTTCCTGTTCTGGGCTTTGTGCGTACCCATCGCCTTGTGCATCGACCAAATATTGGCTCTGTGGTTGAAGCAGGTGCCTACCTATACGAATATATTCACCCTTTGGATTTTCGGGTATGCCTTGATCAATGTCTTGAACAATCCTATTTTGACGATTGCCTTGGCCGTTGGCAAACTCCGCAATTATATGCTTATCGGTAGTGCCGTCTTTCTGATGGTGTTTCCCCTGTCCTATATCTCCTTGAAATTGGGTTATTCGCCCGTCAGTGTGTTTGTCATCCTGTTTGGGGTGCGGCTCTGTTATCTCTTTGTCGTGTTGCGCATTTTGAAGGGGTATATCGATTATCGTATCCGAGATTACTTGAAGAAGGTGATTTTTCCCATTCTTCAAGTTGCCGTTCTCTCTCTCTTGATTAACTTTGTGTTGCGTAGCGTTATCCCTGACACGCTTGCATTGATGTTCGTCTTTATCCTCCTCTCGTTGGTCGTTACGGGAGCGTGCGTGTGGGGCTTGGGACTGTCGGCCGAAGAAAGGCACTCCCTCCTCTCTCTTGTCAAACAAAAGATGGTCAGATTATGAATCGAATAGCTCATATCATAGATAAATTTAGGGTAGGTTATTCCAAGATTATCCTCCAGAATTTCTGGAGCCATTGGTTTAATCCGCTCTATACCCTCTATTTCAACTTCATCTTTTTCCCCTTCCGCCAGGCTCTTCGACTGCCCGTCTTCGTGTTCGGCTGGCCTCGGTTGTATATCCAATACGGGACAATGGAGTGTGTAGGCCGGTGCAAGACCGGTATGGTACGGCTGAATGTTTCCATCGCTGGTACTCCGCAATATGCGGCCGGTCATACCCAGATGAATATATGGGGCAAAGTCATTTTTCGGGGATATACAAGAATTGGTACCGGCAATCGGATTAATGTCGGACGCTATGGTGTATTGGATATTGGAAAAGATATCACTATCCCCCATTTTTGCAATATCACCGCCTATACTCGTGTCACCATCGGCCAACATACTCAGTTTGCCCACCGTTGCCAGGTTATGGACAGCAATTACCACTATATTGCCGACTTCAACAAGCGGGTGATACCGAATTATAGTAAACCTATCCAGATAGGCGACTACTGTTGGATATGCAACTCCACCACGATTGCGGGGGGAGCCGTACTTCCCGACCGGACTATCGTCGCCTCCAACAGTTTGGTGAGCAAAGACATGTCGTCTATCCCACCTGATTCCATAATCGGGGGGATTCCCGCCAAACTTATAGGAAGCGGCTACCGAAGGGTGAAGAGTGAAAAGTTGAATAAAAAATTGTGGCATTATTTTCACGATAATCCTACCGAGCGCTTTTATCCGCTTCCCCCAGAGGCGGACCCTACCTGCTGCGATGTAGATGAGTCTTGACTGCCATTCTATAAATTTAAAACTGAAAAGCCCGTTTGCCGGCAAGTGTAAGAGACCGACATTCCTATTTGAACCTATAAATTTCTAAGGGGGTAATTATAGCATTTTATAATTACCGTCCTTTAGTATGTTCTTTTCAATAACATTTTGGCAAGAAAATAGAGCCAAGATAAATAAGCATCAAAGTACTTATTGTGCTTTGCTGTATCCGATCTTATATGTTATAATGTGATGTGTTGTTCTTGTACTTATCGATGAGAAAGCCTGTTTCATGTCCATTGCTAACCAAAAGATGATGAAATTATGGGACAATTATTAATAAAATGTATAAGTAAGTTTAGAATTGCTTATTCATTATTCATTATGCGAAATTTATGGGTACATTGGTTTAATCCGCTCTATACCCTCTATTTCAACTTCATCTTTTTCCCCTTCC
>JAJQIP010000130.1:0-20258 GCA_021199145.1 Porphyromonadaceae bacterium
TCATTCTGTATGATATATTAGGGGCCTACAAAGAAGTAATGGAAGAAATTGTATCGGCCGATGCCGATACCCCCACTCGCTCTAACCAGTTATTCACGGCATTTATAAATTTGTTGCATAATGACAAAGGAATTCACAGGGAGGTCTGTTATTATGCCGATAAGTTATACGTTACTCCCAAATATTTATCCCACTTGTGCAAAAGCATAAGTGGAAGGACTTGTTCACAGTGGATAACGGAAACGGTTGTTGAAGAAATCAGGAACCTACTTTGTTACACGGATTTATCCATTAAAGAAATAGCCGACAAACTCCAATTTAATAATTACTCTTTCTTCTCTAAATATGTACGAGAAAAATTGGAGTGTACTCCTATGGAATATCGAGAACGGTTTAGGGTAGGCAATCAATGACTCCATTTTCTATCTTTTTATTTTTTCCCCTGTTAGATAAAAATAATAAACTGACTTTACATGAATAAATTTCGTCCATTTCCCGTAAGATTAGCGTACGCTACGAGATATTTTTATTTATGGAAATTAGATAATGTATTTAAATATCTGATATTCAACGATTAATATATTACTTGATATAACGGGGTGTAAATTATAGCACGACCTCACATTTTGCAAACCCGATGCTATACCTTATTCAATTGTTTCTTATCTTTGCATATAATGGGTAAATGGAGCGGTCCGGAATAGCACACCGCCCCGCCATTGTCGCTTGAGCGACAAAGGAACCAACCCCCTCTTCTCAACGGAAAAACTGCTACTTATGTATCGAACATACTTAAAACCTGCCCTCCCGCACCTCTGCGCCATTGTTGTATTTGTCATCATCTCCGTAGCCTACTTCTCCCCGGAAATCTTTGAAGGGAAAACAATCTTAGGTCACGAGACAGCCGGTTATGGTGATATTTGCCCAGTGACTACTGCTGGTAGAATTGTATCTATTTTTTCGTCTCTATTTGGTGTGGCTATTATTGCATTACCATCAGGCGTTATTACAGCAAGTTATTTAGAGAAACTTAAAAAAGAAAAAGAAAAAAGGGAAAAGGATAAATAAATTTTATGACAAAAGAAGATATACAACAGATTCTACTTCGTGGAGAAAGTATAACGCTTGAATGCAAACTGGCAAGAAACGCTTTACCCAAATCGGTTTGGGAAACCTATTCTGCGTTTGCCAACACAATAGGAGGCACAATCTTATTGGGCATTGAGGAACACAAAACAGAAAAAGACCCTGTCAAGAAATTTACCATCACCGGTGTTGACAATGCCCCTAAAATAGTAAAGGACTTCTGGAACACGATAAATAGTAACAAGGTAAGCGAAAATATCTTGTCTGACCATGATGTTCAAGTAGTAAATATGGATGGTAAAACAATCATATGCATTACCATACCACAGGCTGATTGGCATGTAAAGCCAATCTATCTGAACGAGAACATATTAAAAAATTCTTTCAAACGGAATCATGAAGGAGACTACCATTGCACAGAAAAAGAAGTAAAGACAATGATTCGTGATGCAAACGAGGATGGTAACGATGGCACACTACTCAAGGGATTTACAATGGATGATATTGATTTAAGTACACTGCACAGTTATCGTAACTTCTTCAGTATTGTAAACCAGGGCCATCCATGGAATGATGTAGAAGACAAGGCATTCCTAATGAATTTAGGAGGATATATCAGAGACCGCAAAAAAGAGACAGAAGGATTAACAGTTGCGGGACTAATGATGTTTGGTAAAGGCTTACCTATTCGTGAACGGTTTGGGAACTTCCGTATGGACTATCTCGACATGAGCAACCTTGTAAATGGGGAACGATACAAAGACCGCCTAACCTATGATGGGCGGTGGGAAAACAATTTCTACCAGTTCTTCCGCATTGTCATACCGAAACTTACATTCGATATGCCTCGACCATTTCACTTGGATGGCATTCAACGTATTGATGATACTATTCAAATACAAGCTGTGAGAGAGGCTTTTATAAATGCAATCATTCACTGTGATCTCTTTTGCTCTGCAGGTATTTTACGGATAGAAAAACATGACGACCGCTTGTGCCTACGAAATCCCGGCATTCTATTGCTACCTATCAATCAAGTGTATGCAGGAGGCAGTTCTAAAGCGCGTAATCCTCGAATCCAAACAATGCTTCGAATGATTGGCTATGGTGAAAATGTTGGTTCTGGTTTCCCGAAAATTGTCAACGCTTGGGAACAAGCAGGATGGGGAGCTCCCATTCTCGATAATAAATTGGAATTAAACGAGGTAGAACTGACTCTTTTTGTACCGTTCAATACTAAAACTAAGCAGAAAACTAAGCAGAAAACTAAGCAGAAAACTAAGCAGAAAACTAAGCAGAAAACAGAAGAAATCATTCTACAACTCATAAGAGAAACACCCACAATTTCCCGTGCAGAACTCTCTAAAACAATAGGAAAATCACGTTCAACAATATACAATTATATTTCAAAATTTAAAAACATTGGTGTAATCAAACGGATAGGAGGCGATAAGGGAGGATATTGGGAAGTAAAGGAGTGAACTGACTATACGTCCAAGCTAACAATCCTACATTGCCCCGTTCATTCATAGATGACACAACCCCTGTCACCTATACGAATCACCATGAGCGACATATATTTTCCCTGTACAACTGCTTTTATTCTACAACGGCTATCCCTTTTCCACACCCCCACATTTTGCAAACCCGATGCTATACCTTATTCAATTGTTTCTTATCTTTGCATATAATGGGTAAATGGAGCGGTCCGGAATAGCACACCGCCCCGCCATTGTCGCTTGAGCGACAAAGGAACCAACCCCCTCTTCTCAACGGAAAAACTGCTACTTATGTATCGAACATACTTAAAACCTGCCCTCCCGCACCTCTGCGCCATTGTTGTATTTGTCATCATCTCCGTAGCCTACTTCTCCCCGGAAATCTTTGAAGGGAAAACAATCTTAGGTCACGACAGCCGACAAGGTACCAGTCAGGAAATCGTGGAATACAGGGCACAGACGGGAAAGACTCCTCGTTGGACAAACGCCATGTTTTCGGGTATGCCGACCTACCAGATTGCCCCGTCGTACAAGACCGATGCCTGCATGAAATTTCTGCAACGGGTATATACGCTCTTCCTTCCGGACCCTGTATCCTATGTCTTCATCCTGATGCTCGGATTCTATATCCTCTTGTGCGTCATGGGGGCCCGTAGCGACATCGCTGTATTGGGTGCCATAGGGTATGCCTTCTCCTCCTACTTCTTTATCATCATCATGGCCGGACACATCTGGAAAGTACTGGCCCTGGCTTTCATCCCCCCGACCCTGGCGGGAATGATGCTTGTTTACCGGGGAAAATACCTGGGAGGCGGACTGGTCATGGCGATATTCCTCATGTTCCAAATCAAGTCGAACCACCTTCAGATGAGCTACTACTCCTGCTTCATCATGGGTGCGTACGTCCTGTGGGTATTGGTAGAAAGTATCCGGACACACAAAGGGGTGGACTTCGCCAAGGCGACCGGTGTTTGTATTCTGGCCTTCCTGCTCGCTGCGGCGGTGAACAGTCCGAACCTATACCATACGTATGAATACAGCAAAGAGAGCATGCGGGGTATGTCGGAACTGAAAACGGAGGGTAATACGGAGGTAAAAAGTGGTCTCGACCGAGACTATATGACCCAATGGAGCTACGGCATAGGTGAGACGTGGAGTCTGTTGGTGCCGGACGTGAAAGGCGGTGCGACAGGGTATATCGGGAAAGAGGCCGCCCAAAAAGCTCCGAGACAATACCGTCAGACCATCGCCCAACAAAACCGCTATTGGGGAGACCAGCCTTTTACATCGGGGCCTGTCTACGCCGGTGCCTTCTTCATGACCCTCTTTGTCCTCGCCCTCTTTTTGCTACCGGGAAGGCTCAAATGGTTCCTGCTGGCGGTGACCGTCATTACGGTTTTCCTCTCGTGGGGCCGGAACATGATGTGGTTTACCAATCTGTTTGCCGACTATTTCCCGCTGTATGCCAAATTCCGCTCGGTCTCCTCGATTCTCGTGGTGACCGAACTGATAATTCCGCTTTTGGCGGCACTGGTCGTCGTCGAAATGGTAAAGAATCCGAACCTTCTCTACCAGAAACGGAAGGCACTCTGGATCTCTTTTGGACTGACGGGGGGTATCTCCTTGCTGTTTGCCCTGTTTCCGGGCCTCTTCTTTCGCTTCCTCAGCGGCCAGGAGAGTAGCTACCTCCTTCCCCAAATGGCTAAAGACCGCCAACTGGCTGAGGTTGTCAATGCGTTGGAACAGGTGCGGATGTCCATTTTCAGAAGCGATGCGTGGCGGTCGGTAATAGTCATCGCCATCGGTGGGGTGCTGATGTTCCTCTTCGCCCGCAAAAAAATTAAATCTACGGTTTTCGTCCCGGGGGTAATTCTCCTCTGCCTCGTGGATATGTGGGCGGTCGACAAACGCTATCTCAACAGCGAACAGTTTATCCCCCGCCAGGATACGAAAAATTTTGCGGTTTCTTATCCCAAAAGTCAGGCCGACAAGGATATCCTGCAAGATAAAGACCCCTACTACCGGGTGTATAACCTGACGACAAACTCGTTCAACGACGGAGCCACCTCTTTCTACCACAAACACATCGGTGGCTACCACGCGGCGAAATTGGGCCGTTATCAGGACCTTATCGAGCACCAGATAAGCAAGGGGAATCCTCAGGTTATCAATATGCTCAATACGAAATATTTTATCGTCCCCGATGCCAACCGCCAACCACAGGCGCAACTCAATCCGGATGCGCTGGGCAACGGATGGTTCGTCGAGGAGATAAAATGGGTGGATAATGCGAACGAGGAGATGGCGGCCTTGGACGATTTCAATCCGGCCCACACGGCGGTCATGGATAAGAGTTTCGCCGCTCTCTTCCAGGGGAAGAGCATAACGGCCGACTCTACCGCTTCGGTGCGTCTCACTTCATACAGCCCCGAAGAACTGCGGTACAATGTCTCTTCCCAAACGGGTGGAGCCGTAGTCTTCTCGGAAATATACTATCCGCACGGTTGGAAAGCGACGATAGACGGAGTGCAGACTCCCATTGCCCGAACCGATTATGTGTTACGAGCCATCTATGTTCCCGCCGGTAGCCACGAAGTAATCCTCTCGTTCAACCCCACCTCAGTCCGTACGACCGAGACAATCGCTCGGTGCGGATTTGGTGTCTTCGCCATAGTGATTCTGTTGAACATAGGAATGGCTTACCACCGTCGCAGACGGGGTTCTCAACAGGGATAATAAAATCTCGATAATCTTTACCGACGGCGTTGTTGCTGACGCTGCTGCTTGAGGGCGGCTTGCTGTTGCCGTTGCGCCTCCTCCAGACGGGCCATGAAACCGGATTTCTTGCGGGGTTTCTTCTGATTCTCTTTAATCTTTGCCAACACCTTCTCCTCATTGATACACTTCCGGAAAATGAAGGTTTGAATAAAGGTGATGAGCAAGGAGACTAAATAGTAATAGCTCAATCCCGACGCATAGTTATTGAAGATGAAGAGGAACATGAGGGGCATGATATACATCATGGTCTTCATCCCCGGCATCTGCTGACCGCTACCGGTCGCATCCATGTTCAACTTGGTATAGAGAATGTTGGCAATGGTCATCAATAGGCAGAAGAGACTGATATGGTTGCCGAAATAAGGGGTGATGATGGGAATATAGGCATCCCACGTAAAGATGGCATCGTACGACGACAAGTCATTGGCCCAGAGGAAGGACTGCTGCCTCAACTCGATGGAAGATGGGAAGAAGGCGAACATTGCCAAAAGGATTGGCATCTGCAACAGCAAGGGCAGACAACCGCTCATGGGACTGGCTCCCGCACTGTTATACAACTCCATCGTGGCCCGCTGCCGCTCCATGGCCTTCTCCTGACCCGGGTATTTGGCGTTAATCTCCTCTACCTGGGGCTTTAACACCCGCATACGTGCGCTCGACATGTACGATTTGAAGGTCAACGGCATAAGCACGGCCTTGATGATAAGGGTCATAATCAGGATGACGATTCCGTAGTTGCTGATGAACCGGCCCAAGAAGGTGAAGATGGGTATGATGATTCCTGTATTGATCCACCGGAAAACTTTGTAGCCGAGGGGTATCAACCGGGGCAGCTGTAACTTGTTGTCCGAATCGATTCCCTTGTCATAACTCCGCAACAAGGGATAGAGATTGGGCCCGCAGAAGAAGCGGAAAGCCGGACCTTCTGGGGCACTCGGGTCATAATCGACACTCGTCTCAGCCTTGTAATTCTTCAGGTATACCTCATCGTTGGGAAGTACCTCCGACTGCAGACGCGCCCCGTTGAACTTGCGATCGGCAATCAATACCGACGAGAAGAACTGGTTTTTGAAACCAATCCATTTCACACTGGTCGAGATACTCTCATGCGCGTCTCTGGTCTCGCTGAGATGATTCACATCGGATGCGACATATTTGTAGTACAAGGAGCTGTACCGCTCTTCGAACTTCCGGCCCTTCTCCTGCCGGCGTAACCGCTGGTTCCAATACATATCCAGGTCGACCGTATTGCGGGGCAGTATATACTCCATCCCCTTCTGACGCACCTTCATGTCAAGCATATACCCTTTTTCTGGCAGGGTATAGCATAACTCGAAGGAACTTCCGTTTTCAAAGGGCAACCGCATCGCAAGCGTCCGCCCGTCGGACGAGAGTTCCGGAGTGAAATAGAGCTCGTCTGTATCAATGGTGCGCCCTTGGGTCTTGAAGATAAAGCCATATCGGTTGTTTTCCCGATTGAAGAGCATCACCGGCAAAGAATCATAGGTGGAATAGTCATTGAGGACGGCCTGGACAAGACGGCCTCCACGGGTCGAGAAGGTCAAAGTCACCTCCGGATTGGCGAGGGTAATCATCTCCTCCTCTCCTTCGGCAAAGGGGGCGAAATCGACATATTCACTACGCAGACGGGCATCGTGGTCATTCAGGACATCGGGTTGGGTGACAAGCGTGTCAGCCGGTTGGGCGGCAAAGGGACTATCCTCTATTTGTTGCGAGACGCTCGGATAGGGGGTCTCCGACTCGCCCTTTCCGGGCTTCGGCTTCATAAGCCAGGTGTAACCGAAGAGCACAAGGGCCATCATCAAAAGCCCGAAGATTGTATTCTTATCCATCGTTGCGTAGGTGTTGGCGATTGATTATTTTTTATGTGCGATGACAGCTCGTATAAAGCTCATGAACAAGGGGTTGGGACGCAATACCGTACTGTTGTACTCCGGGTGGTACTGTACGCCGATATACCAGGTAAGCGAGGGGACTTCCACCACTTCGACTAAATGGGTGTCGGGATTCTCTCCCACGCACTTCATCCCTGCCGCCTCATATTCTTCTCGGTAATCACCGTTAAACTCGAAACGGTGACGGTGACGCTCTTTGATATGGAGTTTTCCGTAGGCTTCGGCCACCTTCGAACCCTCTTGCAAAGTACAGTCATATTCGCCCAACCGCATGGTCCCACCCATGTTGGATACGAATTTCTGACTCTCCATCAGGTCAATGACATTATAGGGGGTATTGATATTCATCTCGGTCGAATTGGCCTCTTTATGACCCAATACGTTACGGGCGAACTCTATCACCATACACTGCATGCCCAGACAGATGCCGAAAGTGGGAACATCATGCTCCCGGGCATATTTGAGGGCGACGAACTTCCCTTCAATCCCCCGCTGCCCGAACCCCGGAGCAATGATAAGGCCGTCCATCGGGGAGAGCTTCTCTTCGACATTGCTCTCGTTCAACTTCTCGGAATGGATATATTGCAGGTCAAGTTTGCGGTTGTTATAGGTGACGGCCTGGAAAAGGGCCTCATTGATGGACTTGTAGGCATCTTGCAACTCTACATATTTTCCCACCAGACCGATGCGGACCGATTCTTTGGCGGTCTGTATATGCGACAGGAACTCCCGCCATGGCTTCATCTCCGGTGTCGGACCCACCTCCATGCCCATCTTACGCAACACAATCTCGTCTAATTTTTGTTCTTGCATCTTCAAAGGCACCTCGTAGATAGTCGGCACATCTATCGATTGTATGACAGCTTCCGGATCGACATTACAGAAAAGGGCCACCTTCCGGCGCAAATCGACGTTCAAGTCATGTTCGGTACGCAACACCAGAATATCGGGCTGGATTCCGGCCTCTTGCAACTGTTTCACAGAGTGCTGGGTAGGCTTTGTCTTCAACTCTTTGGCGGCGGCGATGAACGGCACATAGGTAAGATGGATGCACAGGCAGTCCCGACCCATCTCCCAACGGAGTTGGCGGACGCTCTCGATGAAGGGCAGGGACTCGATATCGCCCACGGTACCTCCTATCTCCGTAATGACAAAGTCAAAATTATTCTTCGTGCCGAGCAACTTCACATTGCGCTTTATCTCATCGGTGATATGGGGGATAATCTGTACGGTTTTGCCTAAATAATCGCCCCGACGCTCTTTTTCAATCACATTTTGATAAATCCGTCCGGTCGTGATGTTGTTGGCTCGGGTGGTCTGGATGTTGGTGAACCGTTCATAATGACCCAAGTCAAGGTCCGCCTCATGACCGTCGACCGTGACATAGCACTCACCGTGTTCATACGGGTTCAATGTGCCGGGGTCAATATTGATATAGGGGTCGAACTTCTGGATGGTTATCTTGTAACCTCTCGACTGCAGGAGTTTGGCTAAGGAGGCCGATATAATTCCTTTACCTAAAGACGATACCACACCGCCTGTTACAAAAATGTACTTCGTATTCACTTTGGAATGAAATTTATACGGATTTTCAACGGGCAAAATTATAAAAAAAGTTGGGATTAAGCCATGAAATGACCGATTAATTATCAACCCCTTTGTTTTCATATTAATAGGGCTATAATTTTCTTAAAAAGGAGTTTTTCCCTACTTTTGTCAGATTATTTTGCGATAAATGTTTTTCTCCTCTTCATACATAGGGGTCCGCCACCGGCTAACAAGGTTTTTCCGCTGCTTCTTGATAGGGCTTGTCCTGGCGTTACCGGCCCGAGCGATACCGAAGGCCCCCGTCTCGGCCGACCCTTCTCCGTGGGTTGCCGTTCAATCGGCCGACAGCTTGGAACGCCTCCGGCAAAATATCTTTTCGCTCATCGATAGTCTGGAAAGGAAAGGGAAGACAAGGGTCGACACGACTCAAGTCTCTTCGGGAACGGCCACCATCACCACCACGGTGAGCGATTTTACCATCGCCGAAGAACTGTTGCACACACTCGACAGCGTCATCGAAACCAACATTCCCGAGATTGTCGAGGCGAAACCCGATAGCTCCACCACCCCGACACTCCCGACCCGAAAGGGGAAAGTATCCGCCTCGCATACCCGACCCTTGGAAATGTGCGACCAGGCCAAGGCCATACTGGAAGAGGCTCAAAAAGACTCTGTCTCGGAACCGGAGGGGGAGATTCCGGTGAACCCGATTTTCATGCCGATTGTCTTCAACGGACAACGGGCTTCCTCTGCCCCCACCCTGCAGGAGAAACCGGTGAAAGAGAAGGAGAATAAATACACCCCCTATGCCATCAAGCGCAGGGAGAATAGCATCGATCGGGACCGGAAATTGGCCGAAGTGGGTGCCTATGCCCAAGAGGAAATCATCCTCGACCACCCCGAAAGAATCCACTATACCCCCGAGAAACTGCCCCCTCCTATTCGCATGGAACACATGAAGAAACACCGGGAGATGTTGACCATGGGAGACTTTTTCCCGCCTCGGGAGTTCGATGTGCAAGGGCGGCCTATCAAACTGAAACACTGGATTTCAAGTCTGTATAGCTCCTTACAGGTCTCCCAGATTTATATCTCGGACAACTGGTATCAAGGCGGGTCGAGCAACATCAACCTCATCAGCGCACAGTCCTATTCGCTCAACTACAAAGACTACAAGGATGTCATTATCTTCGAGAACACATTGAAGTGGAACCTGAATATCAGTACCGCCCCCGACGACACCTTGCGCAAATACAGCATAAGCGAGGACTTGGTACGCTTCGATACGAAATTCAGCTACAAGGCTTTCAAGAGTCTCTACTACACCACCAGCATGTATTTCAAGACCCAGATTTTCAACAATTACAAAAAAAATACGGACACCCGAACCTCCTCTTTCCTCTCATCGGGCGAATTGAGCTACAACCTCGGTATGAGCTACAACCTTACCAGCAAGGACAAGTCCTTTACGCTCTCCATAACGGGTTCTCCCTTTTCCTATAACCTGAAAACCTGTATCGACCCTAAAGTGGACGAGACGAATTTCAGCATCGAGGAGGGCAAAAGGACATCGAATAAGTTCGGCTCTTCTTTCGAAACCAACATCAAGTGGCAATTTATGCGCAATATGTACGTGAGCTCCCGCCTCTACTACTTCACTTCCTATAATAATGTGCAGATGGATTTTGAAAACACCTTCAATTTTGTCCTGAACCGCTATTTCTCCACCCGTATCGAAGTGAAGACCCGTTACGACGACAGCGTCTCCCCCAACAGCCGAGGCTCTTATTTCCAGGTGAAGGAGTTGCTGAGTTTCGGTTTCGCTTTCAAAATCTGAATCGGCCGAGACCCTGTTTCAAAAAGGATTATTTCCAAAAGTCATTGAGGGCTTGGGCGACGAAAAGTACCTCCGCTTCGGTCATGACCGGCGAGATGGGCAAAGAGAGGACCTCTTCAGCCAACCGCTCGGTGAGGGGTAGCGACAACGCATGATAGGCGGCATAACAGGCCTGCTTGTGTGGCGGTACGGGATAGTGAATCAGCGTGGGTATCTCCAGACTCGCCAACGCTGCCACTAACTCCTCCCTTCGGGGACTCCGCACTACATATTGATGGTAAATGGGAAGGCCGCCCGTCTGCACATAGGGTTTCACCACCTCCGGAGCGGTGATGGACCGGTCATAGACCTCGGCCAAAGTCCGCCGACGACGGTTGTCCTCGTCGAGATAGGCTAACCGTACGGAAAGGAAGGCGGCTTGCAATTCATCCAGACGGCTGTTATAGCCTCGGTATTTGTTATAATATCTGCGGTCGGAACCGTAATTGGCCAAGGCTCGAACAACTTCGGCCAACGGCTTGTCGTGGGTGGCCACAGCACCACCGTCTCCTAAAGCGCCCAGATTTTTAGAGGGGTAGAAACTGATTCCGGCCGCATGGCCTAACGCTCCGGCCTTGCGCCCTCCGAAAAGACCTTCACAAGCGGCTTCCGCTCCACAGGCTTGGGCAGCGTCTTCTACAACCAACAGGTCATACTGTCGGGAAAGTTCAGTCAGTCGGACATCCCAGCAACATTGGCCATACAGGTGCACCGGCAAGATAACTTTCGTACGGGGGGTTATCAACGGCTCGATTTTCTCCGTATCGAGATTGTAAGTCAACAAAGAGGGTTCGGCGAAACGGGGGACAAGACGGTTGTCCGTGATGGCCAGCACCGTGGCTACATAGGTATTGGCGGGGACAATCACCTCATCGCCTTCGGCAATCTTCCCCATTTCAAGATAGCCACGCAGAATAAGGCGCAAGGCGTCCAATCCACTTCCGCAAGCGACCACATAGGGTGCACCGAGATAGGCCGACAACTCCCGTTCAAACTTCGCCACACGCTCGCCCAACAAGTACCAGCCGGAGTCGATGACCTCGGCAGCGGCCTGTTTCAACGCTTCGGCATATCGGCCGTTAATCCGCTGCAAATCCTGGAATTTCATGGCTGTTGTCTGAATCGAAGATAGGCATCGTATTCCCGGATATAGTCCGCTTCGTCATACCACTCCGACGCCAGTACCAGACAAATGGAACTGGAGGAGAATTCCCGTTGCGAAGCCCAGATGCCGGGAGGAATATGGAGTCCATAATAGGGACGGTTGAGGGTCACGACCCGCTGCTCCCGCCCGTCGTCGAGAAAGACTTCGAAGGCTCCGGCCGCAGCCACGATGAGTTGATGGCACTGCTTGTGCGCATGCGCTCCACGAGATTCACCGCCGGGTATGTCGTATAGATAAAAGACCCTCCGAACCTCAAAGGGGAGTTCTCCTCCGCCATGTAACGGCGTGATATTTCCTCCCGGATCATAAATGCGGGGCAAAGCCATGAGGGAACAGTCGTGGACGGTGGGTAAAGTCATAGGGTCTCTTTTTGATATGCTTCAAAATCGTAAATATAATCGGAAAGGTCGAATGCTCCCGAAGAGAGAACCAACGCTAATGAGTTGGTCGAGAAATCGGTCAACTGCCGCCATGTGAGAGGGGGAACATAAATGCCGTAATACGACCGGTTCAGGAAGTAACGGCTCTCCTTTCCTTCTCGGTCCCGCACCAACAGGTCGAAACTTCCCGACAAGGCGACAATGAACTCCGCTTGGGTACGGTAGGCGTGCCCCCCTCGGTACTGTCCGCCGGGGACATCGTAAATCCAATAGACCCGCTTTATATCGAAAGGGATATGATGCTTCCCCTCGATAAAGGAGAGGTTTCCCCGCAAATCTTCAATCTTGGGTAACTCTATCTTCCGTACGCCTTCTCTCTCCATCGTATTCAAAAGCCGTTATTGTCCGGCAGCTCTTCTGCCAAATGGAGAAGATACTGACCGTATTGGTTTTTCTGCATGGGTTGCGCCTCCTCCGACAACTGGACAGCGGTAATCCAACGCTGGTTATAGGCAATCTCTTCGAGACAGGCTATTTTCCAGTTCTGCCGGTGCTCAGTGGCCTCTATGAAGGCCGAGGCCTCGAAAAGGGAGTAATGGGTCCCCGTATCGAACCAGGCGAATCCACGGCCCATAAGCTGCACTTTCAAGTTCCCCTCGTCTAAGAAAGCCTGATTTACCGAAGTGATTTCCAACTCTCCCCGAGCGGACGGACGGATATGTTGGGCCACCTCGACAACTGCATTGGGGTAGAAATAGAGTCCCACCACCGCATAATTGCTCTTCGGCCGTTGGGGTTTTTCTTCAATGGAGGTGATATTTCCCTCGGCATCGAAGGTCGCCACACCGTACCGTTCCGGGTCGCTCACCTTATAACCGAAGACGGTCGCCTTCCCCTTTTCGGCATTCTGCACAGCCTTGGCAAGCATCGCCGAGAAGCTCTGCCCGTAAAAGATATTGTCTCCCAAGACTAAGCAGACACTATCTTTGCCGATAAAATCCTTCCCGATGAGAAAGGCTTGGGCCAAACCGTCTGGGGAGGGTTGCTCGGCATAGGCGAAACGGACTCCGAACTGGGAGCCGTCTCCCAACAGACGTTGGAAACCGGGTAAATCATACGGAGTGGAGATTATGAGAATCTCCCGGATACCGGCCAACATCAGTACCGATATGGGATAATATATCATCGGTTTGTCATAGACGGGCAGCATCTGTTTGCTCACCCCCCGGGTAATCGGGTAAAGACGTGTGCCGGAACCACCGGCCAAAACTATTCCTTTCATTCTATTATCTGCTTTATCGATTAGAGTACATCTGGTCATAATATTTCTGGTAATCCCCGCTGACCACCTCCTCGACCCAGTCCTGGTGTTCAAGATACCAACGCACCGTCTTTTCGATGCCCTCCTCGAAAGGGGTCTCGGGATACCATCCCAATTCACGGGCCATCTTCGACGGGTCTATGGCATAGCGCATATCGTGTCCCAACCGGTCGCTCACATAGGTGATGAGTCGGTAATTGATGTTTTCGAGCGGGGTCTTCAGCACCGACTGATAACGGGGCTCCTCCTTCATGAGGCGGACCACGGTGTCGATAATGAGCTTCACGATGCGGATATTCTGCTCCTCGTTGAAACCGCCGATATTATACACCTCTCCCGACCGACCGGCAGAGAGCACCATATCAATGGCCTTGGCGTGGTCCTCTACATAGAGCCAGTCCCGCACATTTTCCCCCTTGCCGTAAACGGGCAACGGCCTTCCTTCTAAGATATTCTTGATGAGGAGGGGTATCAGCTTCTCCGGGAAGTGGTAAGGCCCGTAGTTGTTGGAACAGCGGGTAATGTTCACCGGCATCTTATAGGTATCGTGATAGGCCCGCACAATAAGGTCGGCACCGGCCTTGGAGGAAGAGTACGGGGAATGGGGATTGAGGGGGGTCTCCTCGGTGAAGAAGGCCTTCCCGTAGGTCTGTATCCGGGTACGCCCCTTCACGACACGGGCTACCTCCGGGTCCGAAAGGTGCAGCGGTTGGGGCTGGTCAAAATCTTTCGAAAGCGAACCGTACACCTCATCGGTCGAGACTTGCAGGAATTTCTTCCCCGGCAAATAGGTAGGGTATCCCTCCGCATCCTTGCCCGTACTCCAGGCGTTCTTGGCACATTCGAGCATATTTTGCGTTCCTAAAATGTTGGTCTGCAGGAAAAGTTGCGGATTGACAAGGCTACGGGCCACATGCGACTCGGCCGCAAAGTTCACCACATAGTCAATCTCCCGACGGACGAAAATAGACGATACCAACTCGGTGTTGCCGATATCTCCCCGCACAAACTCCACTCGGGGGTCTTTCAACTCCTCTTTTATCGTACCCAGATTGCCACCATAGGTCACTTTATCGAGAATCACGACGGAAATATCCGCATACTTCTTCAGGAGATATTTTACAAAATTGGAGCCGATGAAACCGGCCGCACCTGTTACTAAATAGCTTTTCATTCTTATAATAGTTGTATTTGGAGTGCAAGGTACGCAATTTTTGGCAATCCGGCACCATCTGTCGCAATCTTTTGAAACTCCCCGATTTGCCGGAAAACTTTTCCTCACTATCTGTTGGTCAAAAAAGAAATAATAGTTAATTTTGCCCTTCAAATATAGCTCTATATCAGATAGCGGATGGGCACGAAAAATACGCATGTAAAACACGAGGGCACCATTACCCGAATCGAGGGGAAGGCCGTTTATGTCCGTATTGTACAACATTCGGCCTGTAGCGGTTGCCACGTACAGTCCGCCTGTACCGTGGCCGACCGGAAAGAAAAAATCATCGAGACCTCTCCTGTCGACATTTCCGGCCTTTACGTGGGGCAACCCGTATGGGTCGTAGGTACCGAAAGCATGGGCAACGAAGCCTTGAGATTGGCTTTTTTGTACCCCTTCTTGGTGGTTTGCTGCGTATTGGCGGTGGTCTATTTCTACACCCGTCAGGAGGCCCTGTCGGGATGCGCTGCACTGGTGTCGCTGTTCCCCTACTACCTGGTCCTCTATTTGTGTAAGAATAGAATAAGGAAGGATCTCGTCTTTACGGTCGAACCTCAAACGGAAAAGTAAACCTAAAAACCTATATAATTTAGAGAACAATGAGTATAGTATGGATTTCAACCCTTTCATTGGGGGTTATTGGTGCAATAAGTGCGATTATCTTGTACCTGGTTGCCCAAAAATTCAAGGTCAATGAAGACCCACGCAACGGGCAAATAGTGGCGGTTCTGCCGGGTGCCAATTGCGGGGGTTGCGGCTATCCGGGATGCGGAGGCTTTGCCGCCGCTTGCGTCAAAGCCAAATCGCTCGACGGAATGCTCTGTCCCGTCGGGGGTGCGCCCGTCATGGCGAAAATTGCCGATATATTGGGAATGGCTCCCGCCGAGGTGACACCCAAAGTGGCCGTGGTACGCTGCAATGGTACCTATGCCAACCGGAAGAGGACAAGCCACTACGACGGTGCGGCAAGTTGTGCTATCGAGGCATCCCTCTATTGCGGTGAGACCGGCTGTCCTTACGGCTGTCTGGGATATGGCGACTGCGAGAGTGCCTGCCAGTTCGGGGCTATCCGCATCAGTCGGGAGACCGGCCTTCCCGAAGTCAACGAGGATCTTTGTACGGCATGCGGGGCTTGTGTGAAAGCTTGTCCCAAAGGCCTGATTGAACTGCGCAACAAAGGCCCGAAATCGCACCGCATGTTCGTCTGCTGCGTCAACAAGGACAAAGGGGCGGTGGCCCGCAAGGCCTGCACGGCAGCCTGTATCGGATGCGGAAAGTGCGCCAAAGAGTGCGCTTTCGAAGCCATCACCGTGGTCAACAATGTGGCCTACATCGACTTCCAGAAATGCCGCCTATGCCGCAAATGCGAAGCCGTTTGTCCTACTGGGGCCATCCATTCGGTGAACTTTCCTCCACGCAAACCGGTAGAAGCGGCTCCGGCGGAGACGAAACCTGTTGAAACACAAGCCTAATCACACTACAATTCATAGCATAAAATAAACAGATATGTTAAAGACATTTCGGATAGGCGGGGTACATCCCCCCGAGAATAAACTATCTGCAGGACAAGCCATTATTACCGCCGAACTGCCCAAACAGGCCGTCGTGATGCTGTCGCAGCACATCGGTGCACCGGCGCAGGCTGTCGTGGCCAAAGGGGACAAAGTTAAGGTGGGAACCCTCTTGGCGCAAGCCGGCGGATTTGTTTCCGCCAACATCCATTCGCCCGTTTCGGGTACGGTGGCGAAAATCGATACGGCAGTCGATGCCGCCGGTTTCCAACGCCCGGCCATCTATATCGATGTCGAAGGGGATGAATGGGAAGAAAGTATCGACCGGAGCGACACCCTCGTCAAAGAGTGCACCCTCGATGCCAAAGCGATTATCAACTGCATCAAGGAGAGCGGAATTGTCGGCATGGGCGGAGCGACCTTCCCTTGCCACGTAAAACTTTCCCCTCCTCCTGGAATGAAGGCCTCCGTCCTGATTATCAACGGAGTGGAGTGCGAACCCTACCTCACTTCCGACCATCAATTGATGATGGAAAAAGGGGCTGAGATATTGGTCGGCGTGGAAATTTTACGGAAAGCCATAAGTGTTGACCGAGCCGTTATCGGTATCGAGAACAACAAGCCCGACGCTATCCGGCACATGAGACAACTGGCGGAGGAGTATCCGGCCATCGAAATCTGCCCGCTGAAGGTGAAATATCCGCAAGGGGGAGAGAAACAGCTCATCGATGCCATCATCCGCCGGCAGGTACCCAGCGGTGCGCTGCCTATCGCCACAGGGGCCGTAGTGCAAAATGTGGGGACCGCTTTCGCCATTTACGAGGCGGTTCAGAAACACAAACCGCTCGTGGAACGTATCGTGACCGTCACCGGAAAGTCGGTGGCAAAGCCGTCGAACTTGCGGGTACGTATCGGCACCCCGATTAGCCAACTCATCGAGATGTGCGGAGGAATGCCGCAAGATACAGAGAAGGTCATATCGGGCGGTCCCATGATGGGAAAAGCGGTGGTATCGACCGACATGGCCACGACCAAGGGATGCTCCGGCATATTGCTTATTCCCTCGCTGGAGTCACGCCGTAAGGAGATGCAACCCTGCATCCGTTGCGCCAAATGTGTGTCTGGTTGTCCTATGGGACTGGCTCCCAACCTCTTGATGAACCTCTCAAGCCACCAGAATTGGGATGGGTGCGAAGAGGAGCGTGTCATGGACTGCATCGAGTGCGGTTCTTGTAGCTTCACCTGCCCGGCCCACCGCCCGTTGCTCGACTATATCCGTCAGGGAAAAGCCAAAGTGGGGGCTATCATCCGCAACCGTAATGCCAATAAGTAATTTCAAGAAAAACAGATATTATGAATTTAAACTTTATCGTATCACCTTCGCCTCACGTACATAGCGGCAACTCCATACCCCGCTGCATGTACGGTGTGCTGATTGCCTTGATACCGGCCTTTTTAGTGTCGCTATACTTCTTTGGCGTCGGGGCCTTGATAGTAACCCTCACGTCGGTGGTGGCGTGTGTGCTTTTTGAGTACCTCATCCAGAAATTCCTGTTGAAAGTGAAACCTACCGTTTCGGACGGCTCGGCTATACTTACCGGTGTTTTGCTGGCATTCAACCTGCCGGCCAATCTGCCGATATGGATTATCTGCATCGGGGCTTTCGTAGCCATCGCCATCGGTAAAATGTCCTTCGGCGGACTGGGCAACAACATCTTCAACCCGGCACTCGTTGGCCGTGTGTTCTTGCTCATCTCCTTCCCCGTACAAATGACCACCTGGCCAAAAGTTGATATATTGTCTACCCACTATCTCGATGCCGAGACAGGGGCGACTCCGCTGGGACTGTTGAAACAGGGGCTGCCTATCGATACCCTCACCTCCGATATGTTGCTGGGCAACATGGGCGGTAGTTTGGGTGAAGTTGGGGCAATCGCCCTCTTGATAGGATGTGCCTACCTCCTTATCCGGAAGGTCATTACCTGGCATATTCCTGTCTCCATCCTGGCCACGGCCTTTATCTTCTCGTGGATTGTAAGTCTCGATGCCCACTACGCCATGCAACAACTGCTCATGGGTGGTATGCTTCTCGGATCCATCTTCATGGCGACCGACTATGTCACCTCCCCGATGACCCACAGAGGTATGGTCATCTACGGTATCTGCATCGGTCTCCTCACCATCATCATCCGTCGCTGGGGAGCCTATCCCGAAGGAATGTCATTTGCCATTCTGATTATGAATGGGGTGACCCCGCTTATTAACAAATATGTGAAACCTAAACGATTTGGGGAGGTAAAGAAATAATGGCAAGAAAATCATCATTCGGCAATATGGTTGTCGTACTGACCCTTATCACTCTCATTGCGGGAGTCTTATTGGGCTATGTCCAGAAAGTCACCCACGACCCTATTGAAAAAGCGCAAAAGGCGAAACAAGAGGATGCGGTCAAGCAGGTGGTACCTGAATTTGACAATGCGCCCATCGCCGAGCAATATACAGTGGAGGCCAACGGCTTGGTACTGAAACTCTTCCCGGCTACAAAAGACGGCGAACGGGTAGGTACGGCCGTGGAAACTGTCTCCAAAAAAGGATTTGGTGGGGAAATCTCCATCATGGTTGGTTTCAATGCCGACGGTTCTATCCGTAACTACCAGGTACTGAGCCATAACGAGACTCCGGGTCTCGGCTCGAAAATGGGCGAATGGTTCAAGACCGATAAAGGTGCCCAAAGCGTCTTGGGAAAGAATCCGGGTGTGGACAATCTGACCGTGAAAAAAGACGGCGGTGATGTAGATGCCATCACGGCGGCGACCATCAGTTCGCGCGCCTTCCTCGATGCCATCGCCAACGCTTATGCCGCCTATACGAACAATACCGACGCCATTACGGGCGCTACTACTCAAAAGGGAAAGGAGGAGAACCATGAATAAACTGAAAATTATCCTCAACGGGATTATCAACGAAAACCCCACCTTCGTATTGCTATTGGGAATGTGCCCCACGCTGGGTACGACCACATCGGCCATCAACGGGATGGGAATGGGATTGGCCACTATGTTTGTGCTCATATGCTCCAACCTGGTCATCTCCATCGTGAAGAACGTCATTCCTGACAAAGTGCGCATCCCCTCGTTTATCGTCATCATCGCCGCCTTCGTGACCATCCTGCAGATGTGCATGCAGGCCTACGTGCCGACGCTGTACGAGAAGTTGGGCCTCTTCATCCCCCTCATCGTGGTGAACTGCATCGTCTTGGGACGGGCCGAATCTTTTGCATCCAAACACAACCCGTTCGACTCGCTGCTCGACGGTCTCGGCATCGGACTCGGCTTCACCATCGCTCTTACCCTGCTGGGCTGTGTACGGGAATTTCTGGGAACGGGCAAAATATTCGGGGCGACTATCTATCCCGAACATTTCGGCTCGCTCATCTTCATTTTGGCCCCCGGTGCATTTATTACACTCGGCTATCTGATTGCCTTTGTAAACAAACTTAAAACCAAATAAGTGATATGATTACCTATATTTCCATATTCATCACCGCCATATTTGTCAACAACATTATATTGGCACAATTCTTGGGTATCTGTCCTTTCTTGGGGGTATCAAAGAAAGTCAGCACGGCCACGGGCATGGGGGCGGCGGTTGCCTTCGTGATGACCATCGCCACGATATGCACCTACCTGTTGCAAAAGTACCTGCTCGATTCCTTCGGCATCGCCTACATGCAGACGATTGTATTTATCCTCGTCATTGCGGCTCTTGTGCAGATGGTGGAAATCATCCTCAAAAAGGTCTCTCCGACCCTCTATCAGGCTCTTGGGGTGTTCCTGCCGCTCATCACGACGAACTGTGCCATCTTGGGTGTCGCCATCCTGGTCATCCAGAAAGACTATAACCTGTTGGAGTCGGTGGTCTTTGCCATCTCCACCGCCCTGGGATTTATGCTTGCCATGGTG
>JAJQIP010000130.1:20268-27846 GCA_021199145.1 Porphyromonadaceae bacterium
AGTTTGGCTATTTTGTCGTGTGCTCGGATATGTGTATTAGTGACAGAACCAAAGCCATGCAAGGTACCCCCATCGCTCTCTTGGTGGCCGGCCTCTTGGCTCTCGCCTTCATGGGTTTCTCCGGAATCAAAATAGGGTAACTTTTTCATTCGATAACAAGGGCAGGAGGGAAATTCCCCTCCTGCCCTATTTTTTTGCCATCTACTCGAAAAATGTGTATATATACATAAATTTATTAAGGAATGATTTCCGTATAATTTTATTATTTTATATCTTTGCAGGACAATTTAAAATTCCTCGATAGAAAAGCCATATACACGCATAAAGAGGATGAAAAGCCCAACCAAACAAACAAAGGATTCAATAGTTTAGATGGAAATAACACCCCATCGAATGCCCCGCTATGTGAATAACGGGGCATTTTGTTTTTATTTCTTCGACACCGTTCGATTCTCCTTAAGTTCTCCTTCGAAGACAATCTTCACAGCACCCCTTTCGTAGAGGGTAACTCGTAACGGAAAATATCCCGCCGCACCGCCATTTTCAAGGAGCGGGCAAAGGCCTTGAAGATGCACTCGATTTTGTGGTGCTCGTTCTCCCCCTCCGCCTCCACCGTCAGATTCATGTGAGCGGCATCGGTAAGCGACTTAAAAAAGTGGAAGAACATCTCAGTAGGCATATCCCCGATTTTCTCCCGATGAAAGGCGGCTTTCCACACCAACCAAGGACGGCCGCCAAAATCGAGAGCCACCGTACACAGACTATCATCCATCGGCAGGCAGAAGCCGTAACGCTCTATGCCCCGCTTGTCACCCAAAGCTCGGGCCAGGGCCTCCCCCAAGGCGAGGCCGGTATCTTCTATGGTATGGTGTTCATCGACACGAAGATCCCCTTGGCAACGCACGGTGAGGTCGACCCCCGAATGACGGGCTATCTGGTCGAGCATATGGTCAAAGAACCCGATGCCAGTAGAGATATCCCCCTTCCCGTGGCCGTCGAGGTTGAGCGAGACATAAATCTCCGTTTCGGAAGTGACACGCCGCACCTCCGCCCGACGTTCACCAGCAAAGAGGTATTCGGTGATTTTATCCCAATCGTCCGTCACTAAAGCGCACACCTCTTCGAGATGCTCCGCAGCAAGCTCTTCCCGCAACGTCTCTGTACCGTACAGAATCCCCCGACAACCGAGATTCCGGGCCATCTGCATATCGGTGAGGCGATCGCCGATGACGTATGAGCGGGACATATCGTAACTCCCGTCCAAGTACTCCGAAAGCATGGCGATGCCCGGCTTGCGGGTCGGCCGGTTCTCTTCAGGGAGGGAGCGGTCGATATGCACGGCATCGAAAGTGACCCCCTCCCCCGCAAAGGTCTGGATAATCAGCCGTTGGAGCGGCCGGAAGTTCTCCTCGGGAAAAGAGGGGGTTCCCAACCCGTCCTGATTGCTGACCATCACCAACTCAAAATCGAGCTTTTCCCGGATAAAGGCCATATTCCGGATGACCTTGGGAATGAATTGCAACTTTTCCACGCTGTCAATCTGGTAATCGACAGGCGGTTCTACCACCAAAGTACCGTCTCGGTCAATAAACAGGACCCGTTTCTTCTTTGTATTCATGAGGGATAGGTTTGCAAGGTTTGTATCAATAGGCGGTTCTCTTCGGCCGTCCCGACCGTGATGCGCAGACAATTGTCGCACAACACGACGGTATGGCGGTTGCGCACAATGATTCCCCGAGCCGTTAAATAGCTGTAGACCGCCGGGGCATTGTCAAAACGGACCAATAGAAAATTGGCGTCACTGGGAAATATCTCCCGCACGATTGGCAAGGCGGCCAACTCGCCCCGCAACACCTCCCGCAGGGCGACCAGCTCCTTCACCCACGCCCGCACCTGATCGTACCGGTCAAGCATGTCGGATACATACCGTTGGGTAAGCAGATTGATATTGTAGGGATATTTTATCTTATTGAAAAGGGCGATGATGGCGGGATGGGCGAAGGCCATGCCCAACCGCACGGAGGCCGATCCCCACGCCTTGGAGAAGGTGTGCATCACGACCAGATTGTCGTATTGGTCTAGACGGGACAGGAATCCGGGCCGGGAAGAGAAGTCAATATAGGCCTCATCGACCGCCACAATCCCCGCAAAACGGCGTAACACCTCCTCTATCTTCTCGGCGGACAGGCAGTTGCCTGATGGGTTGTTGGGGGAACAGAAAAAAATGAGTTTGCTCTTCGCATCGGTCCGGGCTAGCAACGTCTCCACGTCAAAATCGAAACGCTCGTTCATACGGACGGGCCGGTACTCGATATCGTTCACATCGGCGCACACTTTATACATCCCGTAGGTGGGCTCGATGGCCACGACATTGTCCTGCCCCGGCACACAGAAGGTCCGGTATAGCACATCGATGCACTCGTCGCTCCCCACCCCGAGGAAAATCTGTTCGGGCAATACCCCCTTGACCGTCGCAATCTTCTTTTTCAACGCCTTCTGCAAAGGGTCTGGATAGCGGTTGTAGGGCGTATTGTAGGGATTTTCGTTGGCATCGAGCGAAACCGCCGCCACACCCGTAAATTCGTTGCGGGCCGAGGAATACGGCTCAAGGCGCAAAATATTAGGGCGAACCCATTTTTCAAGTTCTAACATCTCTTTTTATATTTTCTTCCGCTCTTTGGCGAGACGCACGGCAACGGCATTCTTGTGGGCGTCAAGCCCCTCTTGGGCCGCCATCGTCTCTATGACTCCTCCCAACCGACGCAATCCTTCGCGCGAAATCTCCTGGAAGGTGATTTTCCGGATAAAGCTGTCGAGGTTCACCCCGCTGTAGGCTCGGGCGTAACCGCTGGTGGGGAGGGTATGATTCGTTCCGGAGGCATAGTCTCCCGCACTCTCCGGGGTGTACCGGCCGAGGAACACCGAACCGGCATTGACCACTCCTTCGGCAATCGCCGCATAGTCGGCACTCTCTATAATCAAATGCTCAGGGGCATAGCGGTTGACCATCTCGACCAACTCCTCTCGGTCATGCAGCAACACAATCCGGCTGTGGGAGAGCGATTTTTCAATCAATTCCCGACGGGACAAGGCCGGCAACTGACGTTCTATCTCGGCAAGCAACGGCTCGATAAGCGATTCATCGGTCGTGAAGAGCACCGCCTGGCTGTCGGCTCCGTGTTCACACTGGGAGAGGAAATCGGAGGCTACAAAGGCGACATCGGACGTGCCATCGGCTACAACCGCCACCTCCGACGGTCCGGCCGGCATGTCTATCGCCACTCCTTGGCGGCTCACCTGCTGCTTGGCCTCTGTCACATACTGGTTGCCCGGACCGAATATCTTATAGACTCGGGGGACACTGACGGTACCGTAGGCCATGGCACCGATTGCCTGTACGCCTCCCAACTTGAAGATTCGCTTCACTCCGGCCACCTGCGCCGAATAGAGCACGGCCGGAGGCACACTGCCGTCAGGCGAACAAGGGGTGCACAGCACCACTTCGGGACAACCCGCGACTCGGGCGGGAACGGCAAGCATCAGCACCGTCGAAAACAGGGGGGCTGTTCCTCCCGGAATATAGAGTCCTACCCGATCTATCGGCACACTCTTTTGCCAGCACACCACTCCGGGGGTTGTCTCCACCTTATGGGGCTGAACGGCTTGCGAGGCATGGAAACGGGTGATGTTCTCACAGGCCACGGCAATGGCGGCTTTCAGTTCCGACGATACGGCTGTCTCTGCGGCAGCCATCTCTGCAGGGGTGACCTCAAAGCTATCTAATTCTACTTTTTGGAAACGGGCCACATACTCCCGCACGGCCGCATCTCCTCGTTGCCGGATATTCGCCAGGATATCCGCCACCGTCTCGCCCAACAGACGGGCATCGAAATGAGGTCGTTCTGCTATGGCTTCCCACTGCTCCCGAGGGGGATATTTTATCACTTCCATGGACTTCCTTTTTTAAAAGTTTTAAAGTCTTTAAAGCACCATCTTTTCTATATCGAGCACCAATATTCCTTCGGCACCGACCGCTTTGAGCTTGTTGATAATCTCCCAGAAACACCGTTCGTCAAGCACCGTGTGTATCGAGCACCACCCCTTCTGCGCCAGCGGCATCACCGTGGGACTCTTTATGCCGGGCAACACGGCCAGAATCGCATCGACGGCCGAGGTGGGGGCGTTCATCAGCACATACTTCTTGTCCACGGCTTTCTGCACCGCCTCCATACGGAATAGAAGCTCTTCCAGAATCTCCTTCTTCTCCTCCGAGAGCGAAGGGGTGGCTATGAGCACGGCTTCGGACTTCAAGACGACCTCCACCTCTTTCAGGTTGTTGCTCACTAAAGTGCTGCCCGAACTGACAATATCGAATATCGCATCGGCCAGACCGATACCCGGGGCGATTTCCACCGAACCGGTAATGACATGGATATCGGCGGAGATACGGTTTTCTTGCAGATACCGCCGCAGAATGACGGGGTACGAAGTGGCTATCTTGCGGCCGTTGAACCACGGGAGTCCGGGATAGTCAATCTCTCGGGGAATGGCCAAAGAGAGGCGGCACTGACTGAAACCCAGCTTTTTCACCACCTCAGCGTTCCGCTCCTTTTCCAAGAACTCATTCAGACCGACAATGCCCACATCGGCCACCCCCGACGCAACCGTGTCGGGTATGTCATCGTCCCGCAGGAACAGCACTTCAAGAGGAAAATTGGTCGACTGCACCAGCAGGGTGCGCTTCCCCATCGATAGTTTGATGCCTGTCTCGGAGAGCAACTGCATGGAATCCTCATAGAGACGGCCTTTAGATTGAATCGCGATTCGTAACATCTTCTTCTTTTTTAACTGAAAAACGCTCACCTCACACAAGAGGCAAGCGTTTTTCCTATTTGTAAACTCACACACCACCTCTTCTCTTATGGGCTAAAAGCTACGATGAGAAGGATGATGATGAAGGTTCGTATACATATTTTTCTCTTTTACGAGACAAAGTTATTCAAATTCGTACAATTGCCAAACTTTTCTGATGAAAATTTTCCACAGCACCGCCTCCCCTTGAACCAATCTTCCCGGGAATATTCTCCCCTTATCTCCTTTTCCACTCTCGGTGAAAAGAATAGGATGATACCTTACTACTTATTTGTGTTAAAATTGATATGCTTCTAGTAACAAAAATTCAAAAAGTTATTGCATTTTGTTTTTTATTTATTATCTTTGTCTTCAGAAATTTTATTCTTATAAAATTTGTTTGAATCCTAAAAACAACTCTCTCTGCTTTGGAGGGAGTATCTGTCTGGGAAGATAGACTTTTCATTCTATTAGAGCATCTTTTGCAGGATATTATCCCCTGTAAAAAGGAAAGGAAGCGTTCTCTGGGAGAGAGGATGCTTCCTTTTTTTAGGTTTGTTCGTATGGGGAAACCGTTGTATCTTTGTTCATTCTCTATAAAGTTCATGATAAAGTCCGTTCTGCCTGTTCTCGATATGAGTTGTGTGGTCTGTGCCGGCAACGTGGAGAATGCCGTGAAAAGGCTGCAGGGCGTACGCTCGGCCTCCGTGAACTTCGCCTCCGAAAACCTCCTGATTGAATACGATCCGGCTGTCATCTCCCTCGACAGGATTCAGGCTGCTGTACAGGCGGCGGGTTATGACCTGATTCTCTCGGAAGAGGAGAAGGAGAGGCAGCGGGAAGAACTCTCCCGCCGCCACTACCGCCGACTGCGTAACCGGACTGTCGTGGCATGGGTTTTTGCCCTCCCCGTGGTGATTCTCTCGATGGGCTTCGGCGATTTACCCCACATCAAATGGCTGCTATTGCTCCTCACCCTCCCCGTTCTCTTCTATGCCGGCCAACCTTTTTACCGGCATGCTATAAAGCAACTGCAGCAACACACGGTGGGCATGGATACGCTGGTCGCCCTAAGCACCTTCATGGCCTTTCTCTTGAGTCTGCTCATGACCCTCTTTCCCGATTTCTGGACCCGCCACGGCATCGAGGCGCATCTCTATTACGAGGCTTCGGGTATGATTATCGCCTTCGTCCTCATCGGGAAACTCATGGAGGAACGGGCCAGGCGGAGTACCTCTTCAGCATTGAAGGCTCTTATGGGACTGCAGCCGCAGACCGCCTTGAAACGTTGCGGAGAGGAGTTTGTCGAGGTGGGCATCGCCACCCTGAAAGAGGGGGATTTCATTCAGGTACGGCCGGGGGAAAAGGTGGCGGTGGACGGAAAGGTCACGGAGGGGGAATCCTTCGTGGACGAGAGTATGATAACCGGCGAACCGATTCCCGTCTCTAAAAAGGGCGGCGACAGAGTGTTGGCGGGGACTATCAATTGCGACGGAAGCCTCACGGTGGAGGCGCAGGGCGTAGGGGCGCAGACGCTGCTCGCCCATATCGTACAACGGGTGCAGGAGGCGCAGGGCAGCAAGGCGCCCGTACAACGGTTGGCCGACCGTATCAGCTCCCGATTTGTTCCGACCATCATAGCCATCGCTCTCCTCACCTTCATTGGATGGAATCTCTTTTACACCGGCGAGGGCCGTTGGGCCCACAGCCTGATTACCGCCATATCGGTTCTGGTCATCGCCTGTCCCTGCGCACTGGGACTGGCCACGCCTACGGCCCTGACCGTCGGCATCGGCAAGGCGGCTCGGGAACATATCTTGATAAAGGATGCCGCCGCCCTCGAAAAGATGGGTCAGGTCGACAGCATGGTTCTGGACAAGACGGGAACGCTCACCGAGGGCCGCCCCGAAGTCTCCGATGTCCTCTGGCTACAACCGGAGGATGACCGGCGGGTAGGGTTGCTGGTGGCGGCGGAGGGACACTCCCAGCATCCTCTGGCCAAGGCTATCGTGCGCCGTTGGAGCGACCGGCCGGCCGCCGCCGTAGATTGTTTTGAGAACCACTCGGGCAAAGGGGTGGAAGTCTCTTCGCAAGGGAAAAGGTACAGGATAGGGAGCCGCTCCTTCGTCGGACCGTCAATTCCCCTTTCTCCAGAGGCGGAGGAGCGTATTGCCTCTTGGCGGGAGGAGGGCAAGAGCATCGTCTGTTACGGAGGGGAGGAGGGCATTATTGCCGTCATCGCTGTCACCGATACCATCAAGGACTCCTCCGCTGAGGCGGTCGAGGCTCTGCACCGACTCGGCATCGAGGTCTATATGCTCACGGGCGACAACGGGGCGACCGCCCGTTCGGTGGCGCAGAAAATAGGGATTACGCATCTCCGGGCGGAGGCCCTGCCGCAGGATAAGGAGGAGTTTGTCTCGGCGCTGCAAAGGGAGGGGAAGACCGTAGCCATGGTCGGCGACGGCATCAACGACTCGCAGGCTCTCGCTCGGGCCGACATAAGTATCGCCATGGGCGAAGGTACCGATGTCGCCATGCAGGTGGCGATGGTCACGCTCATGAACTCCGACCCGCTGCTGCTCGCTCGGGCCATACGCCTCTCCCGCAGCACGAACCGTATTGTCCGGGAGAACCTCTTTTGGGCTTTTTGCTACAACATCGTCTGCATCCCCATGGCGGCCGGTGTGCTGTTCCCGCTTGGCGGCTGGCTGCTCAACCCCATGT
>JAJQIP010000213.1 GCA_021199145.1 Porphyromonadaceae bacterium
AATACTTCACCGCAGCCGAGAGGAAAGAGTTTTTGAGTGCCTATCGGGCACTGGCGGCAACAGCTCGGCCCCTCATTGGTGAGAACGAGTTCCGCTTCCTCCGCCAGCATTTCACCGAAGCTGTGCAATCGGGCAATTTCCTGCGTGATAGCAACGGAATAAACCGGTTGTACCTCAATGTCGCCACGGAACTGATTTTATCCCAAGAGGTGGGTCTCGACCGCAGCACTTTGGCAGCCGTGCTTACCTACCACCTCGTCATTGAAAAGCAATTCACCATAGAAACTGTCGAACGCCTGTTCGGGGCGGATTGTGTGAAAATCATCCATGGCCTTATCAAGGCCAACAGTCTGTATGCCAAACAAGAAACCGTACAAAGCGACAACTTTCGTAACCTGTTGCTCACCTTTGCCGAAGATGTCCGGGTGATTATCATTATGATTGCCAATCGGCTGTGCCTTATGCGCATGATTAATCACCATCCCGACAACCGCTTCCGCGAAAGTGTCGCTTATGAGGCCGCCTACCTTTATGCCCCCCTTGCACATCGATTGGGTCTGTATCGCATAAAGACCGAACTGGAGGACCTTTCCCTGAAATATACACAACGGGAAGAGTACGATCGCATTGCCCGTAAATTGAGCGAGACGAAAAAGGCCCGTGACAAATACATTCAGGAATTTATCGCTCCCATTAAGGAAAAGCTTCTAGCGACAGGATTGAAATTTGAAATCAAAGGGAGGGTCAAGTCCATCTCCTCCATCCTCAACAAAATCCGCAAACAGAATGTCGACCTCGAAGGTATCTACGACCTTTTCGCCATCCGGGTTGTCCTTGATTCTCCGCTGGAAAGAGAGTCCGCCGATTGCTGGCATGTCTACTCCATCATTACCGACATGTACCGACCCAACCCCAAGCGGTTAAAAGATTGGCTGTCTGTGCCAAAGAGCAACGGCTACGAATCGTTGCATATCACTGTATGGGGGCCTGGTGAACGATGGGTCGAGGTACAAATCCGCACCAAGCGCATGGACGAAATCGCCGAACGTGGACTGGCGGCTCACTGGAAATACAAAGGGCAAAAAAGTGAAAAGGGGCTCGACGAATGGTTGAACAACGTACGGGATATACTCGAGTCCGGAGAAGGAGGTCCTATGGAACTCATGAAAGAGCTTCGCATGAACCTCTACGACAAGGAGGTCTTTGTCTTCACTCCCAAAGGCGACCTTTACAAGTTGCCTAAAGGGGCTACCATCCTCGACTTTGCCTTTCTCATACACACCCAATTGGGAGCTCACTGCACGGGCGGAAAGGTCAACGGGAAAAACCAGACCCTGCGATACAAACTGCAAAGCGGTGATACCATTGAGATTCTTACCGCATCTACACAAAAGCCCAAACAGGAATGGCTCACCATCGCTACCACGACCAAAGCGAAGGTGAAGATAAAGCAACTGCTCAACGAACTGCTGCATAAGGAAGCCGAAATGGGCAAGGAACTGCTTGCCCGTCGCTTCAAAAACCGGAAAATCGATATCGATGATGCCGTTCTCATGCAATTGATACGAAAAACCGGACACAAAACGATAACCGATTTCTATAGTGCTCTGTTTCAAGAAAAAGTAGACATCAACCGGGTGATTGACCTCTACCACGAAATGGAAACCAAGGGAAATGAAGAACCTGCCGTGGCCCAGACAGCCGGAGATTTCGTTGTCGCATCGCCTGCCACAGAAGGAGTCAAGGAAGACGAATTGGTTATCGACCAAGACATTAAAGGGTTGGACTATAAATTGTCCAAGTGCTGCAACCCTATCTTCGGAGACCCGATATTTGGCTTCATCTCTTCCCAAGGAGCCGTGAAAATACACCGGATGGACTGTCCCAATGCCGCGAACTTGCGTGCACATTTTGGCTATCGCATTGTAAAGGCGCATTGGGCCGGCAAAATAGGAGCTCAATATGCCATCGTCTTATACGTCGTCGGCAACGACGACATCGGCATCGTGACCAATATCACCTCAATTATCTCCAAAGAGAAACAGGTGACAATGCGTAACATCTCCATCGACTCCAACGACGGACTGTTTCAAGGACATATTACTGTTCTCGTCAACGATACCTCTACACTCAATACACTTATAAAGAAAATAAAGACAATCAAGGGGGTAAAAGACGTCACCCGCGAAACTACCCTCTATTCACCCAAAGAATGATGAAACATACCTTTTTATTGCTCTGCGCCGTTTCCTTATTGGCACTTGGAACCTTCTCTTGTAATAGACGTTCCAAGTCCGAATTACTCTATCGACGTGCCGAAAGCGCATTTCAGGCAAAAGAATACCAACGAGCTCAAAGGATTATCGACTCCATACCCACCGGCGGATTTTACTCCTCGGAATGGAGCCACAAAGGAATTATCCTCAACCAACGTATCACCCTTGAAGAGAATCGCCGCAACCTCGCCTACATCGATAGTCTACTGCCCCCTCTGTACAAAATCAGAAAGGCGCTGCTGCCCATGTTCCGCTATGTACAAGACAGCCTCTATCAGGACGAAGGTTATTACCT
>JAJQIP010000159.1 GCA_021199145.1 Porphyromonadaceae bacterium
CGCCAAGATTGACCATGTATAGGTTTTTATCCGCATCAAAGGCAAGTCCTCCCGCTTTGTTAGCCCAGTCGTTATCGGTTTCGATAGGGCTGTTTTCGCTGTTCCAATGGGTGTCGTAAAGGTTGTTTTTAAAACGATATAGCCCTTCAAGCCATGTCCCCACGTAAAAAGTTTCCGGGTCATCAGGGTCAACCACGATATTAAACAGGTTTCCCCACGTATAGTTCGGATGGTTTGACACGGGAACATCTTCCGGGAGAATATTCGTCCACTGTCCGTTTTCGAGAATCGAGATATACCCATCCACTCGTTGTTCATTGTTGAGATATCCGACTCCAGCCGGAGAAACATAAACCCGCCCGTTGGCAATGGTAAGGGAAAAAGGGTTATAGACTTTTTGATAGATGTCGCAGGGAATTTCTACCTCTGGAGTAAAGGTCGAAGCATCTGTATATTTCAAGGACGATACGGATTCTTTTTCAAGAATCCATAGGCGGTTCTGATTGTTGTTGCTGGAAATATCAAGGGGGGAATAAGGGGTGTTGTCAAAAGAGAATAAAGTGGAGAATTGTAAATTTTCGTCGCAAGAAAGAAGTTTTTTATCAGAGGTATAAACAAGGAGTCGATTTCCCAGGATTTCTGTTTTTTCTGTTTGATTGTCTCCTAAAATAAGGGTGGCACTGCTCTCCTCTTCCCGCTTAAAATAGAGATTTTTGTTTTCGTGCAATAGGAGCAGGCCATCACTGAAAGGTCGCAATTGAGAAATATAGGAGTTTCGCAATTTTTCCCAATGGTTTATATCATATGGAATATCATCTACCCGACAACTGTATAATCCATGGTCGGCACGGGTACAGTAAAGGTAATCTCCTTGTCGGGCTACACTGGATATCTCTTCGTTGAATGAGTAGGTTGTCTTGATTTCTTTTTTTGCACTGTTGAGTACGACAATGCCAAATCCGGTAGCCAGATAAATTTCATTCTCATAAAAAGAGATGTCGTTGACGGTCTTGGAGGAGGTCATTGTCGCATTTTTCAGATAGGGGATGTTATAGCATCTCTCACTGCTTATGTCGATAAGGTCGATGTTGCTGTTGGTGTAGACAATAACCAGCAAATCGTTTGAAACATCTCCGGCAATGAGACTTATATTGTTGTCAGATAATAGATTGAGAGAAGAGAGTTCCCGTATTTCCTGGTCATCTTTTCCGTAAGAGAAAAGGGAATAATCGGCCAAGAAAAAGAGTTTGTCTCCTCCTTCGAATATCTGTTTTGGCGTCCGGAAAGTGGGATAAACCTCCCATGAACCTATCGGTTGGAGGGCTGGAACAGGGAGGGATAGGCAGAGGATAAATGGGATAAAAAAGAGGAGTCGTTTCATAGGTTTTCGAGTAGGAATGCGGCCAATTTTTGTACGGCCCTGGCCCGATGGCTGATTCGGTTTTTCTCCGCACTTTCCATCTCGGCAAATGTACGACTTTCCTTTTCGGGAAGGAAGATGGGGTCATATCCAAATCCTCCGTTTCCTCGGCATTCTTGGAGGATAGTGCCTTTGATTTCTCCTTCGAAAAGATATTCTTTCCCTTCAAAAATAAGTGCGATAACGGTACGGAAACGGGCTGACCGGTTGGTTATACCTTGCATAAGCGTCAATACCTTTTCCGTATTTTTCCGGGCATTGTGTGCTTCTCCCGAAAAGCGTGCCGAAAAAACGCCTGGCCTTCCGTTGAGGGCCTCTATTTCAAGACCTGAATCATCGGCAAAACAGTCATAGCCATATTTCTTTTTGATATAACGAGCTTTGATAAGGGCATTTCCTTCGAAGGTGTCCGCCGTTTCGGCAATGTCGTCTTGACACCCAATTTCCCCCATGCTAAGGAGGCGGAACGAATCTCCTAAAATGGCCCGCACTTCATCCAGTTTATGGATATTGTTGGTGGCGAAAACGAGGTCTTTCATATTCCTATAACGGATTCTTTTCGAGGAATATTGCCTACGGAGAAAAAGGGATTATGTTTTTATTTTGTCAAATCCTTCTCCGTAGACTCCAATGACGTTGGATTGTGAAATAAATGCATGGCTGTCAATTTGTTTTACCATACGGAAGATGCTATTGGATTCCGTCCGTTTAGCCAGCACAATAATGACCTTCTTGGGTTGTTTCGAATACCAACCCATGCCGTCGAGAATGGTTACCCCCCGATGAATCTCTTTGTTGATGCGGTCGGCGATTTTCTCATAATCCTCAGAGAAAATAAGGATTTGGACAGATTGGCGGATACCGTTGATGATGAGGTCGCAAGTATAGGTAGATACAGCCAATACGACAAACCCGAAAAGAATTTTTTCAAAACTGTGGAACAAAACATATGACGAACTGATAATGCACACGTCACAGTAAAGAATCCCCCGCCCCAAAGAAATCGGTTTGTATTTGTTGATAATGGCCGCAATAATATCTGTTCCTCCGGTACTCCCATTTCGTGTAAAGGCGATGCCTACTCCGACACCCGACAAGATACCTCCGATGATGCACGACATGAAAGGTTCGTCTTTTACAAACGGCTCTTTGATGTATGCTGTGGCAATCGATACCAATACGGTCATCATCAACACCCCGAAAATGGAGCGGATACAATATTGCCATCCAATGGTCCGTATGGCCAAAATAAGGAGGATTGCATTGATAGTAAAGTAGATGATAGATACCGGTATTTTTGTACCGAAGAAAATGAGGGAGGATAGACCCGTAATACCCCCTGTAACAATTTCATTGTTAACGAGGAATCCTATCCATCCAAAACTGTAACAGGCTAATCCGAATGTAATCAGAACGTAGTCTTTGATTTCATTCCATAGGTTTTGGCGCGTCAGGTTCATATTTGTTAAAGTTTAGGTTTTGTCCGAATCAAATGCGAAGACACCCGTCTTTCCTATATTTTGGAACAAAGATAATAAATTCTGAAAGGTGCTATTCTTTATCCTCCTTTTTTTGATGAGGTAGTACAAAGGATAAAAATTGGCTCGTGAAAAAAGAGTTAGCCCACCACAATATTGATGAGTTTGTTGGGTACAACAATAATTTTCTTAGGCGTTTTTCCCTGGAGCCATTTGGCCGAATTTTCATGGGAAAGAACGGCTTTCTCTATCTCTTCTCGAGGCGTTTCGATCGTAAATTCAATGTTGAAACGGACTTTCCCGTTGAATGAGATGGCATAGTTTGCCGTCTCTTCTTTAAGGATTTCTTCATTATATTCCGGCCATTGGGCATCACAAACGGTCGTATGGTGTCCGAGAAGATGCCATAATTCTTCGCTTAAATGGGGTGTGAACGGGGCAAGCAAAATGAGAATCGGTTCGAGAATCTGACGTTTACGGCATTTCAAGGCCGAAAGTTCATTGGTGCATATCATGAAAGCGCTGACAGAGGTATTATAGGAGAATGTTTCAATATCGCCGCTCACTTTCTTGATGAGTTTGTGAAGGCTTTTGAGCTCCTCTTTGGACGGTTTCTCTTCGGTGAGGGCAAGCTGATTCCCCTCGAAAAAGAGATTCCAGAATTTTTTGAGGAAGCGGTGTACTCCGTCAATACCGTTGGTGTCCCATGGTTTACTTTGCTCTATAGGGCCAAGGAACATTTCGTATAGACGTAAGGTGTCTGCTCCGTAACGTTCGACAATATCGTCGGGATTCACGACATTGTACATGGATTTCGACATTTTTTCAACGGCCCATCCGCAAATATAGCGACCCTCTTCCAATATGAATTGGGCATTTTTGTATTCGGGGTTCCAATTCCGGAAGGCTTCGATATCGAGGATGTCATTGTTGACAATGTTTACATCGACATGTATCGGTGTCGTCTCATATTTCTCTTTCAAATTGTACGAGACGAAGGTATTGCTATCCTTGATGCGATATACAAAATTCGACCGCCCTTGAATCATCCCTTGATTGATAAGTTTTTGGAAGGGCTCTTCTTCACACACTTCCCCTAAATCATATAGGAATTTGTTCCAAAAGCGGCTATAAATGAGGTGTCCGGTGGCATGTTCAGTTCCCCCGACATAGAGATCTACATTTCGCCAATAGGTATTGGCCTCCTCTGACACAAGCGCCGCATCGTTGTGAGGGTCCATATAGCGTAAATAATATGCGGATGACCCGGCAAATCCTGGCATTGTACACCGTTCCAACGGATAATGCTCTTCGGTCTCCCAGTTCTTGGCTCGGCCCAGAGGCGGCTCCCCCTCTTCAGTCGGTAGGAATTTATCCACACTGGGTAAGAGTAGCGGCAATCGGTTCTCATCGAGCATATAGGGGAGATTGTTTTTATAATAGACCGGGAAAGGTTCTCCCCAATAACGTTGGCGGCTAAAAATGGCATCACGTAACCGGTAGTTGACTTTTATGCGGCCAATACCTTTTTCTTTGATAAAGGCTTTGGTTTTGGCAATGGCTTCTTTTACGGTAAGACCGTTGAGATCAAGACCGTTTCCGCAGGAATTTATCAAAATACCCTCTTTGGCATCGAAACTCTCTTGGGAGACATCGCAACCCTCGATAAGAGGAATGATGGGCAGATTAAAATGACGAGCGAAAGCATAGTCGCGACTGTCATGTGCCGGGACAGCCATAATGGCACCTGTACCATAACTTGCCAATACATAGTCGCTTATCCAAATAGGAATTTCTTTCCCGTTTAAAGGATTGATGGCGTATGCTCCAGAAAAAACGCCGCTTACGCTACGGTCCATGAGACGTTCGCGTTCGGTGCGGTGTTTAATTTGTTCGATATAGTGGTCCACTGCCGCTTTTTGTCCTGGGATGGTTATTTGGGAGACATATTCGCTTTCGGGAGCAAGAACCATGAATGTAACCCCAAAAATGGTATCCGCCCGGGTGGTGAAGATAGTAAACGTAACCGGTGAACCGACGACTTTAAATTCCATTTCTGCTCCTTCGGACCGACCTATCCAATTGCGTTGAGTCTCTTTAAGAGACTCGCTCCAATCAATGGTATCCAACCCGTCGAGCAGGCGTTGGGCGTAGGCCGATACCCGTAGACACCATTGGCGCATCACTTTCTGTTCAACAGGATAGCCTCCACGGATGGAGACTCCTTCGCTTACCTCATCGTTGGCCAGGACAGTCCCCAATTTGGGACACCAGTTCACCATCGTGTCACCCAAATAGGCAATCCGGTAGTTAAGCAGTGTTTTTTGTTGTTCTTCCTCTCCCATAGCACACCACTCTTCCGCAGAGAAGGAACGTTCCTTCGTACAAGCCGCATGTACTTTTTCTGTACCATTGGCCTCAAATGTTTCGATGAGAGTAGTGATGGGAAGAGCTTTCTGTTCATCGAGGTCATAATAGCTATTGAACATCTGTATGAAAGCCCATTGAGTCCATTTGTAAAATTCCGGGTCACAGGTGCGTATCTCACGACTCCAATCGAAGCAGAAGCCTATTTTGTCAAGTTGTTCCCGATAGCGATTGATATTTTTTTCTGTGGTGATGACGGGATGTTGCCCTGTTTGTATGGCATACTGTTCAGCGGGTAGTCCATAGGCGTCATAACCCATAGGGTGTAGTACGTTAAACCCTTTGAGCCGTTTAAAACGGGCATAGATATCCGAAGCGATATAGCCAAGAGGATGTCCTACATGCAATCCTGCCCCCGAAGGATAGGGAAACATATCCAATACATAATATTTAGGCTTTTGGGGATTTTCCTCTATTTTGTAAGTTTGGTTATCCTTCCAATATTGTTGCCATTTCTTCTCTATTTCTCTGAAATTGTAGTCCATTGTTTTTCCATTTTGTATTGTACAAAGGGCAATTCATTTACTCTGCAAAAGTAATAAAAAAAGATTTGATTCTTCTTACTTGTATTTGGTAAGGAATTTATAGCTTCTATTCTTCTAACAAGTTGCGATAGAAACGTTCCACATCGTTCCATTTGTAAAAGGGGAATAGGTCGGTCTCTATGGGAATGTGGACTTCTTTCTCGTTGTGTAGGATTTTCACCAAAATATCTTCTGAGGAACCGTTTTCCTTCTGAAAGAAGATGAGTTGTATATTGGCAGCCATTGGTACCGCCTTAAAATCGCACCATGCTGTATATACGTCGTAGGGATTGCGAACGGCCACATTGTAGTTTTCTATCTGCATCAAGGCTAGTAAAGGGGAGACATTCACATCATGGCCGAAGCGTAAGGTGGCTGCTGTTCCTCCCTCCTGGATAGCCTCTTGGGCACTGTCAAGAATATTTCGGAGTAACGATTTGGCGTTGGCGGTTACTATTCCGTTCCCTTCCGGGTGGTTGGCATTTGCCACATAGAAGCGATAGTTGGTACATTGCCACAAATTAAACAACTCTTGGGATTGGAAAATGTCATAAAAAGAGAGATTCGTTTCTATATCCTGTATGTCACTGGCTATCCCGTAGAGTCCGAACATGACCTTTTTCGGATTTACCTGCTTGAGGAGAAACGGTCCTTCTTTGAATAGAGAGGTAATCAGGCGTTCCGGACGAATAAGAGAGTCTTCAAACGATTGGTATTTTTCGGCCCACGGTCCATTTTTAGCGGTGAAACGGTTGGATTCGTCAGAGTGGTAGTTCAGATAGCTCATATACTTCCGACTTGCTTCATAGGAGATGCGAAGGCCGGGATTTAGCTCTTTCAGTCGGTCTCCAAATGCCGCCATGCTCATGGCGCAACGTAAGACTATTGTTGAACGGGCGGAGATGAAAGGAGTCCCTTGGAATACTTCGGGAAAAGAAGCATACATGCGTTCGGCAATACCCCGTTGTTGGCGGACACCCAAAGCGCTCAGGTCTCCTCCATGACCTTCCGCCTCTTTCCATACTTGTAGGAGCCGTTCGTAGACATCTTCTCCCAGACTGGAAAGCGCCCCTTGATAGTGGGCATCGGTGAAGAGATCCACTAACCATTTATACGAACGATCATCCTCCAAGAAGCGGGAGCCATGACGGCCATAATGGCTGATGTAGAATGGTTTGTATCCTTCAGGTGGTTGGGTTTGTGGGGCAAAGTCTAATGGATAGGCAAAGTATACACCTCCTGTTTTTTCTATAGTGGCATACATCTCTTCTTGGGTGGTCTGTGCTCCTAAGGGAAGAGAGAAGAGACAAGCCAAACTCCATAAAATAAAATGTCTCAGTTTCATTTTGTCTATTTTAGATGGGTTGATATGAAGAATACAAGTTTCAAAAATACAAAAATTCTTTTGGCGACCCATCTCTTTTGTTTTTTAGGGAGAAGTTTTCGGTTGTAGGCGGAGGGCATGGACATGTCTTCGCAACTTGGAATCAGGAGTTGAAAAAAAGGCATTTGGATCAGGGTATTCCAGGAAAATGGTAATTTTGTGTGGTAATCATTAACAGTCTTGATATGAAAATCGGTTCGATTGATTTGGGAGAGTATCCCCTCTTTTTAGCTCCGATGGAAGATGTGACGGATACCTCTTTCCGCCTTTCGTGTAAGGAGTTCGGGGCTGATATGGTTACAACGGAATTTGTCTCGAGTGATGCCTTGATACGGGCAATTGACAAGACACGGGCCAAATTATCGATTAGTGAGGAAGAACGGCCCGTAGCTATACAGATTTATGGTCGTAATGTTGATGCGATGGTGGAGGCAGCCCGTCTTTGCGAGGAAGTTTGTCCCGATGTAATTGATTTGAATTTCGGTTGTCCTGTTAAGAAGATTGCCGGCAAGGGTGCCGGAGCAGGTATGTTGCGAGATGTGCCGTTAATGCTCTCCATTACCCGGGCGGTGGTGAATGCTGTACGGGTCCCTGTTACAGTGAAAACCCGTCTGGGTTGGGACAACGAGTCTCGTATCATTGTGGAATTGGCGGAACAGTTGCAAGATTGTGGAATTGCGGCATTGACAATTCATGGACGCACCCGAAGTCAAATGTATACAGGAGAGGCTGATTGGTCGCTTATAGGTGCTGTGAAAGAAAATCCCCGCATGAGAATTTCTATTATCGGGAATGGAGACATTACCTCCCCCGAGAAGGCCCAAGAGGCTTTTTCTCGGTATGGGGTAGATGGGGTAATGGTAGGTCGTGCCGCTATTGGTGCTCCTTGGATTTTCGGAGAGATGAAGGAATATCTTTTGACCGGAAAAGTGACTTTCCTTCCCGTTTCCCGCCAAATGGAGGTGTTGCGGAATCAGTTACAGCAGAGTATAATCCGACTTGGTGAACGAAGGGGCATACTGCATATTCGCCGACATTTGGCGGCTACTCGGCTATTCAAGGGAATTCCTCATTTCCGGGAAACGCGCATTGCCATGTTGCGTGCGGAGACCTTGACCGACCTTAATCCTATCC
>JAJQIP010000190.1 GCA_021199145.1 Porphyromonadaceae bacterium
CTCCAGCACCTTGTCGAAATTGGAGAAGTTCCGGGTACGCGTCATCTCGTTTATCTGGTCGAAAACCTCGTCCACACCATCATCCACCGTCATCAAATCGGCAATCTGCTCTTTGGTAAGGCCGGTATGGTTGTTGTCGATATGGTCGAACGCCGGACGGGTGATATACATCAACGCCTTGGTGACCTCGGAGAGGTAATCGACCACCTGCACATAGAAGTGACCCGAATTGATGTGGCTTTTCTGGAGCTTGCGCAACTGATTGACGACCCCGTATTTGCGGGCACGGGCCTCCTCATAGAGGGCGGTCGCCTCGTCGAGCATATCGTGCAACACCCTGCGGTTTTCCTTGAAGACGGCCACCAACGTGCGGTTATAGATGCGGGAGACCTCCTCCATGACTCGGCACACCTCATCGACGCAATGGTAGAGGACATCTTCGGCGGTATCGGTCTGCGAAATCAAAGGCTTGCGCTCCCGACGGGCAGCGACCTTTTTGGCCTGGGCCTTCTGGAAGGTGAAGCTACGGACAACCGAATAAACCCCCACACCCGAAGCGACGAGAACGGCTATCCATCCGCCCAGGAGGAGGATTATCGTAAAGAGCGAAGAGATAATCAGGGCGGCCAAGGCGGTAATGAACCAACCCGAAATGACCGTCATCACTCCCGTGATGCGGTAAACGGCACTCTCCCGCCCCCAAGCTCGGTCAGCTAAAGAGGAGCCCATCGAGACCATAAAGACGACATAGGTGGTCGAAAGGGGCAATTTGAGAGAAGTGGCGATGGAGATAAGCACCGCCGCCGAAGTGAGGTTGACAATGCCCCGCACCAGGTCGAAGGGGGCTTCGGTCCGCTCTTCGGGCGGTAGCGGCTCGAACCGCTTGTCGATACTCTTCTGGAGATGGACAGGCACACAGTGGCTATACCATTTGCTCATAATCAGGGCCAACCGGACCAATCCCCTCGATATCAACGTGGAGTTGAACCGCTCTTGCTCTTCGTTCTGGGAAGAGAGGGAAAGCTCGGTCTGCGCCACGTGACGGGCATCCTTTGAAATGAAAAGGGTAACGACCATGATAATGCCTGAAATGACCAACAGGGTAAAGTTGGCCTTGGCCGGCTGTGCCAGAGCCGTCATGTAAATTGTCTCGTCTCCGGCCGCTCGGGCAATCTCATAGGAGTCGTAGCCGGCGATAGGCACCCCGATAAAGTTGACCAGGTCGTTCCCCGCAAAGGCGAGGGCCAGGGCGAAAGTGCCTGACAGGATAGTGACCTTCATGATATTGACCCGCAGGAACTGCAACAGTCTCAGAATACCCGACACGATAATCCAGAGAATGAGGAGGAAGAAGAACATGTGGTTGCTGACCAAGCTGTTCACCTCCTCGGAGATAAGTCCGGAATTGTTCAGTCCCTTGAAAAAAGCGAAATAGACGATAGCCGTCAGGGAGACACCGCACCACAAGAAGCCCAGACGCCTCATCATCTTGTTGTAGCGGAACGAGAAGATAAGACGGGAGATATACATCATCGTGATGCCGGTGACAAAGGCGATGACCACCGAAAAGAGGATGCCCGCTATGATAATCATAGTCTTTCCCGAATTGACATAGTGCGAAAAACTCTCGATGCTGATATCGGGGGAGACATAGATTTTATACACCGTCACGGTGATGGCCGCCCCCAAAAGGCCGAAGACCATCGAAACGGTGGTGGAGGTAGGCAACCCCAAGGTGTTGAAGATGTTGAAGAGAATCACATTGCCCAGCATCATCCCCAAAAAGAGCGTCATCACTTCGGGGAAAGTGAAATTCTCCGGATAGAAAACTCCGCTGCGGGCCACCTCCATCATGCCGTTTGAGGTGAGCGTACCAATGATGATACCGACTGCGGCCACGATGAGAATGGTACGGTAGGTAGCTACCCGGGAACCCCATGCCGCATTCATGAAATTAACCGCATCGTTGGCCACTCCGACAATGATATTGGCAATGGCCAGCAGGGCCAGGACAATGACAATAAAGGTAAATATCGGACTCATGGAGACTTTTCTGTTTTTAAGAATCGGTTAGCTGTTCACATTTGTCATCGTTTCAGGAGCTTTAACGGGACGCTCTCCCTTTTTCAGCGTAAAGAAAAATTCAAGGCCTCCTTCGTACCGGTTCCGGGCTTCGATGGTCCCGCCATGGAAGAGAACAGCGTTCTTGACGATGGAGAGCCCCAGCCCCGTACCGCCCAACTTCCGGGAACGGCCGCTGTCAATCCGGTAAAACCGCTCGAAGATATGGGGAAGATGCTCCTCTTCAACCCCGATACCGTTGTCGGCGAACGAAATGGCATAGGCTTCGGGGGTCTCTTCCACTAAGCGGATAAAGATATCCCGACCGCCCGAATAGGCGATGGCGTTTTCAATCAGATTCCGGAAAATCGAATCCAACAGCGAGGCATTCCCCCAAAGGGGCAACCCGTGGTCGAAATTGCAGGTGATGCGCATCCGCTTGTCGGCAGGGCGCAAAGCCACCTCGGAGAGAATTTCCTGTACGATGGCCCG
>JAJQIP010000067.1 GCA_021199145.1 Porphyromonadaceae bacterium
GCGGGAAGGTCGTTTGGTACTCCCGGTCATCCCGGCTTACAAGCGGCGCATCAAAGGGATTGTTCATGACGAATCGGCGAGCGGAAAGACGGTGTATATCGAACCGGAAGAGGTGGTGGAAGCGAATAATCGCATACGGGAACTTGAGGGGGATGAACGGCGTGAAATTGTCCGCATACTCACCCTTTTCACGGATGAGTTGCGTCCTTACCTGCCTGATATCCGCCGCTCCTACGAATTTCTGGCCGACATTGATTTTATCCGGGCAAAGGCGCTGTTTGCGGTTGAAATAAATGCCAAGCTCCCTCGTTTCGAAAATGTCCGACAAATCGAATGGTATCACGCCATACACCCGTTGCTTTTCCTCTCCCTCCAGAAACAGGGGAAGCAAACTGTCCCATTGGATATTCTCCTCACCTCCCAACAACGTATTTTGCTCATCTCCGGACCGAATGCTGGTGGAAAATCGGTATGCCTTAAAACGGTCGGACTGCTCCAATATATGTTGCAGTGCGGACTTCTCATTCCTGTATACGAAAACTCTCACGCCGGCATCTTCGACCACATATTCATCGATATCGGGGATGAACAATCAATAGAGAACGACCTCAGCACATACAGTTCGCATCTCATCCACATGAAATATTTCATAAAGAATTGCAATGAGGGGACGCTACTGCTTATCGATGAATTTGGGAGTGGAACGGAACCGCAAATCGGCGGGGCTATTGCCGAAGTGTTGCTGGCTCGCTTCAATCAGAAAAAGGCGTTCGGGGTGATAACCACCCACTATCAGAATCTGAAACAGTTCGCTGAAGATACGCCCGGCATTGTCAATGCGGCCATGCTGTACGACCGTCACCTGATGCAGCCGCTCTTTAAACTCTCTATCGGGAATCCGGGAAGTTCGTTTGCCATAGAAATAGCCCGCAAAATAGGTCTGCCTGAAGAGGTCATTGCCGACGCTTCTCATAAAGTCGGTGAAGACTATATCCACATGGATAAATATCTGCAGGACATTGTACGGGACAAACATTACTGGGAGAACAAACGGCAGAACATCCGTCAACGGGAGAAACAGCTCGAAGAGGTTACCCAACGCTATGCCGACAACCTGCAAAAACTGGAGGAAGAGCGAAAGAAGATTCTGAAAGAGGCCAAACAGAAGGCCGAGCAACTCATCGCAGAATCGAATGCCCGCATTGAAAATACCATACGGCTTATCAAAGAGGCGGAAGCGGAAAAGGAGAAGACGAAAAGCGTACGGCAGGAACTCTCTTCGTTTAAAGAGAATCTGCAAAAAGAGGAAGAGACTGGCGATGCCATCACTCACCAGATTGCCCGAATAAAGAGACGGAAAGAGAGAAGGGACTCCTCCCAGAAAAGGAAGAAGAGCGACGAACCGTCAACGACTCCTATTTCGGCCGGGGATACCATTCGTCTGAAGGGGCAGACAGCGGTGGGTGAAGTCCTGTCTATACAGGGGAAAAAGGCTTCTGTCATTTTCGGAGAGATAAAATCGTCCGTTCCTATCGATCTTTTGGAAAAGATAAGCTCCAAACAGCCCAAGCATGACCAGACTGTAAAAGCAACTTTCATCAGTGAAACGACGAGCAACAACATGCGGCAAAAGAGTCTGAATTTCCATCGGGAAATTGATATTCGGGGCTACAGGGCGGATGAAGCTCTGCAGGCTGTCGTTTACTTCATAGATGATGCCATCCAGGTCTGCGCTAAGGAGGTCCGGATTCTGCACGGCACGGGGACAGGGGTGCTACGGCAATTGGTCCGGGATTATTTGAAAGGTGTGCCTGGCGTACGCACGTTTCGTGACGAGCATGTCCAGTTCGGTGGGGCCGGCATTACGGTCGTAGAATTGGAATAATTTCCGAATCTCCTATGCGACGGATTTGAAGGGTACGGGATAAATCGAATTTGAGAATATATCAGCACCAAGAAAAATATGTATCTTTGTATGTTTATCATATTGAGATGAAGTTTGAACAAAGCCCTATATTACCCAATATATATAATCCTGACGACCTAAGCGCTCTCTCCCTTGACCAACTTCCCCAGGTATGCGATGAACTACGGCAGTTTATCATTGATTCGCTGTCTCACAATCCGGGCCATTTCGCCTCGAGTTTAGGAACTATAGAACTGACCGTGGCCCTACATTATGCATTTAACACCCCCTACGACCGTATTGTATGGGATGTGGGACACCAGGCCTATGCCCACAAAATCCTCACCGAACGGCGGACACGCTTTGAGACCAACCGGAAATTAGGGGGATTAAGCGGCTTCCCCTCCCCGATGGAAAGTCCCTATGACGCATTTATTGCGGGACATGCCTCCAACTCCATATCGGCGGCATTAGGGATGTCGGTTGCTTCCAAGTTGAAACAGGAGACTGACCGCAAAGTGGTGGCGGTAATCGGGGATGCCGCGATTGCCGGCGGACTGGCTTTTGAAGGGTTGAACAATGCGGCCTCTAATCCCAACAACTTATTGATTGTCCTCAACGACAACAATATGGCTATTGACAACAACGTCGGTGCCATACACAATTATCTGTCACACATCAATACCCTGCCTTTTTATAACAATATACGGTATATGCTCTATAATCTGTTCGTGAAAATGAGATTGGTTTCCGAGCAACGGAAAGGCATGATACTTCGATTCAATAACAGTTTAAAAGCACTGATATCCAGACATCAGAATATATTCGAGGGATTGAACATCCGCTATTTCGGACCTTTTGACGGACATGACGTCAAACAGTTGGTTCGGATTTTGAATAACATCAAAGATATGTCCGGACCCAAGATATTGCATGTGAAAACGGTGAAAGGGAAAGGGTTCGCCCCGGCCGAAAGAGACGCTGTTTCGTGGCATGCACCGGGGAAATTCGACAAAGTGTCAGGCGAACGGATACAAAAAAAGGATGTCCAACAACCGCCTCTTTTCCAAGATGTTTTCGGACATACTTTGGTGGAATTGGCGGAAATGAACGAAAAAATTGTCGGCATTACACCGGCCATGCCTACCGGTTGCTCTATGACCTATATGATGGATCGATTTCCGCAACGGACATTTGATGTGGGCATTGCCGAAGAACATGCCGTGACCTTCTCCGGCGGACTTGCCAAAGAGGGGCTTATTCCTTTTTGCAATATCTACTCCTCCTTCATGCAGCGGGCTTTTGATGAGGTGATACACGATGTAGCCATACAGAACTTGCCTGTCGTCTTTTGCCTGGATCGGGCGGGATTGGTTGGTGAAGACGGAATGACCCATCACGGAGCACTTGACCTCGCCTACATGCGGTGCATTCCGAATATGACTATCGCTTCGCCTTTTGACGAACATTATTTGAGGCACCTTATGTACACGGCCCTATCGGCAAATCGCTGCTTTACCATACGTTATCCGAAAGGACGGGGTTCGATTGTCGATTGGCAATGTCCCATGCAGAGACTTGAAATCGGGAAGGGACGCCGACTCACAGAGGGAAAGGATGTCGCCGTACTTTCTATAGGGACCATCGGTAAAGCCGTGCAAGAGGCCATTGCCAGCCTAAAAGACAAAGGCGTTTCGGTGGCCCACTACGATATGATCTTCTTAAAGCCTATCGATACCGAGATACTCCACGAGGTAGGCCGACGCTTCAAACGGATTATTACAGTGGAAGATGGTACTATCGAAGGGGGATTAGGGAGTGCTGTAATGGAATTCATGGCTGAAAACGGCTATACACCGCACATCAAACGGATAGGGATTCCCGACCGTTTTATCGAACAAGGGAGCATATCCGAATTGCATACTTTATGCGGCATGGATGCGGCCAGTATAGCCAAACAACTGCTTGAACAGTCATAATTCACAACAATACACAAAGTTATTTTCATCTCAATTACAATCACATCACAATGAAGTACATAGGCGCACATGTAAGTGCTTCGGGAGGGGTTGAAAACACCCCTGAGAACGCACACAAAATAGGAGCAACCGCTTTCGCTCTCTTTACCAAGAACCAACGACAATGGGTCTCCGCTCCATTGTCGCCCCAAAGTATCCGTTGCTTCCGGGAATATTGTCAGGACTATGGTTATAAGCCGGTACAAATCCTGCCACATGACAGTTATCTTATCAACTTGGGCCATCCACAGACTGAAGGTCTTGAAAAGTCAAGAGCCGCTTTCCTCGATGAGATGCAGCGTTGCGAACAATTGGGACTGATACAGCTCAACTTCCACCCGGGTTCTCACCTCAAAGAGATAAGTATCGATGCATGTCTTGACCGGATTGCCGAATCGATAAACATCACCCTGGACAAGACAAAGGGGGTTACGGCCGTGATAGAAAACACGGCGGGACAAGGTTCGAATGTCGGCTACTGTTTTGAACATCTGGCATACATCATCGACAAAGTAGAGGATAAAAGCCGTGTTGGCGTTTGTATTGATACCTGCCATACATTGACTGGCGGATATGACTTGATTACTCCGGAAGGATTCCAAGAGACCTTCCGTCAATTTGATGAGATCATTGGCTTTCAATATCTCCGGGGGATGCATCTGAATGACTCCAAAAAGGAATTGGCCTCTCACGTTGACCGACATGAAGTGCTTCGGGAAGGGGTAATCGGTGAGGGACTTTTTGAACGGATTATGGCCGATAACCGTTTTGATAATATTCCTCTTATCCTCGAAACTCCAGATGAAAGCCGTTGGCCGGAGGAAATAGCGTGGCTGAAATCGTTGATAAGAATTTGAAGTTTATTTTTTCTCCTTATAAGGCGTAAATCGCAAATCTTCAACTTTTTCTATCGTCACTTTGCCTTCATCGAGCCGGGAGGCATCAAGGCCGAATGTATCGATGAAAAACCGGTACACGGCATTCCTTTTATTCGGACCGAAGTCATGGACCTCCCCGACCAGGTGAACGTTGCTTACCTGCTCCTCCGCTCCATAGAATCCATATATTCTCTTGATGAATGGATACTCCAGTTCCGGTGTGGTTGCTGTCCAATCGCCATCGTCACTTACTATCATCATGGGATGCGGGGCAAACGTGGCGGCAAGTTCAGGATTACAGGTCCCGCCGCCTGAAAGTTGGATGGGCATTCCACTTTCACATGGACAACCACCGTCAAACCAGGATGACATGCTTACGACAGGACAGGAAGCGGTATAACGGTCATCTATGACAGAAAGCAAGACAGTCTGAGTGCCTCCTCCAGAACCGCCATTCACCCCGATTTTTTCAACATCGACATCCTTACGCTGTATCATCCAGTCGAGTATCCTTATTCCGTTGAGAGCCTGCATGACATGGGCCTCGGCTGTCTGATGGGCGGATTTACCTACTTCATCTTCCGACTCTCCCCAACCCCATAAATCATAATCCACACAAACGGCTCCCATACGGGCCAAGGTACCCAGACGCAACTGCTGCACGACACCGTAACGGCCGTCAGCGAAATGCCCGTTAGGACAGATAATCAAGGGATGTTTTCCCTTGGTCGTAGGCGCATATATAGAACCGCATACGGTATGGCCGTTTACTGTCTCCAACCGGAAGTTCTGGACCGTATAGCCGTCATATTTTCTCATCTTGCCGTATTTGGGTGCCTCTGTCGAGCATTGGGCGAGTAACGGGTCAATGCCAAGTCGTTCCCGGACCTCGCTCTTCAAAATGGCTTTTCGAACTTCCCACGATTCCAGGTCATTGTAAAGGGACGAGAGATAAGCGATGAGCTTCACGCCATCTTCCGGTGCCCTGCGGGGATATTCATAAGCCTTTATCCGATAAGATTTTTCACTTTGTTTGGATGCTTTGAAGTCGAAAGGGAATAATATATTCGCAAGTGTCTCTTCAAGAGAATACGGTCGTATACGAAAATCCGCATAATTCAGCACCAATCCCACAGTGTCGACATCGCATTTGAGCTTTACTCCGAATCGTTTGGAAACGTCATTGATTACTTCACTAAGCGGCCTTGCATATTGGGTATCAAAGGTTTGCGCTCCTGCAACAGGACCGATAAGCAGGACTATAAATAAGATTATTTTTCTCATTTGTCTGATTCTCTATATATAAGTTTGCCTATTCCTTCTCGTTTCGCTACCTGTTTGCCATTGACAAATAGAATAAGGCCCTTCCCTTGATGATATTTTTGTCCCTCTTTATCGTAGAGTATGGTAAGGACATTGCCGTGATAGGATACGTTGTCCAGACAGAAGTAATCCCATATACCCTCCGGAATGAGCGGATTGACCACAACAGTGCCATCAGCCTGTGGCCTCAATCCCACGATTCCCGTGATGACAAGGTCGGCAAAAGTGGAATGGTTGTAATAACGGCTACGCTCCCTATCCCCCATAAGCCATGCTCCATTGCTCTCGTCGAGATACTCCCCAATGTAGGGCCGCCCCCTATAGTGCTGACTTTCTACATAAATCTTCATTTGCTTGAAAAAAGTGTCAGAAGTAAGTATCGGTGAGGAATAATCATTTAGATAGTTCGCCATTGCCGTCAGCGTCTGACTTGTCGCAAAGGGCCATACCGCTCCATCCCATTCACATCTGCCTGTTCCGTGTGTCCGGAATTCCGGATGGTCTCTTTCAGCTGTCGTCAGTCCGTACGGGGCGGAAAAGCCTTTCTCATCATTCACCTGTTTCCAGGCCTCATCATATTTACCTTCGTCAGGCAAATCGAAATACCACGGAATGAAACCTATCGCCTCCCGCACAGTGGCAAGGGTATCGCCACGCAGAGTCTCAAAAAAGGTCTGCTCCTCGTTCCACAGTTTCGTTTCAATCAACGATTTCAAATCGTCCGCATCCTGGTCGTATTCCCGAACCTTGTCCTCTTCTCCAGCCAATGCGTTCACGACGGACAAGGCACGGGCGTTGCCATACATGTAACTGTTGATAGTTGGACGGGCATAATGTTTTCTACGACCGCCACTGATGCTCTCCTCCATGCCATCCTGTACGTCACTCTGCCAATACAGTCCGTTATCTAATCTGTGACTACCCTTCCAATAGGCATACTCCTCTTCAAGTGAAGGTTTCAAACTTAGTAAAAATTCCTTGTTTTCCAGCACTTTATAGGCTTCATAGACAGCAGCAGGATTCCATGAACTGAACTTGGTCATCTTCTCCATGGCCTTCCCGCTGTTACCGTGATACCACGTATTGAGGATTTGGTGCAGGTAAGTAGTATCCCTGAGCCAACGTGTCTCCATTATGTGATGACCGATGGCACAGGCTATCAGATTGTATTTGTCGGCATAGGAACGAGGGATTAGAAATTCCGTCATGCCATAACCTACAGGGGTGTGTTTAATGTGTTTCCTCAACGACCACCAACGGTAGTAATATATCTCTTCAAAATCCTTGTCCGGACAGTCAAAAAGAGGGATGTTCTTGCGCATCCACTCGGACGATTCACTATTCGGAATATCGGTGACTATATTCTCCTCCTCCATCTTGTTGAAATAATCGACGTAATCAGCATAGTCATTATATTTCAATACAGCGGACATGGCGTCTGCGTCAGATGATGCCGTCTTGAAGTTCGCAATATAGAATGTGGCCATCGGATCTTCCTCATCGGCCCGTGGCATGTCCTCCGTTTGGTCAGCGGGAGTCTCCATATCGGGTTTGTCAAATAGGTCTCCTGTCCGAAATACGATTCGGGTAATCGCCTCTACCGGTGTGTCGAACATCTTCGAAGAGCCTTTTCCTCCGTCGACATAGTAGATACCCACATGTCCGTCAACCGACAGTTTCACCGTTATATGATAGGTTTGGTCAGGTTTGTAATTCTTGAGTATGCTACTGTAACGGGCTCCACTCTTTACTTTGAATGTCACTAAGGAATCCATAACGATGCGGGTACACATATTCCCCCTGTCGTCAAGGAATTCAATGTTCAGCTGTCCATAACTGTTCTGAGCTGCTCTCACGTCAAAATCCACCGTGAGATTTTTTGTCGCCGGTATCACTTTCTCCACTCTCGCATAGTCGTACGGGTCTTTGTCACTCAGGACAAGCCATTCACCCTCAAGGGAAACGGGAGCCCATAGAGGCGAATAGATGTTCCAATCCGTCATGTCAGCCAAATTACCGTATTTGCTAAAGCTGCCGTCGGCATGTGCTGTAGCCGATATCTTTACGGGTACCGGTACACTGGCCACCCATATATCCTCCTTGTTCATACTATAGGTTACCCACAGTTTTCCATCTGGA
>JAJQIP010000163.1 GCA_021199145.1 Porphyromonadaceae bacterium
CTCGGACACTTCGTCTTTTTAGCCGATTGTACCACTCCTTTTGAAAATGAAATTATGAACCGACTCTTCTTTACTCTGCTCCTGGCGGGCTGTGTGGCGGGAACGGCGCAGGCGCAGCTGTTCACCTCGTCGGATTCCCAACGGACCGCCGCCGGTGAAAGCCGTACGTTGCGCTATCATCCCGATGGCGAGGATTTTGTCATTGTCAACGGCAACCGGAAATTCACCCGTGCCCTGTATGGCAGCAACACGGGCTTCCGTCTCGAAACGAGCGATGTGCCCGAATTCGGCCTCTATATGCCCCGCATGGGGGGAAACCTCACGCTCGGTGTTCTGGTCGGGGAGAAGAGTCTGTGGCTCAACGAGGCGGACAAGGTGGAGGCCCGTTATCGGGCGGGAAGCCGAGTCTACACGATAACCGATCCGCTCTTGGAAAAGGGGTCGATTGTCATCACGGCATTGGCTCTCTATGAGGCCGACGGGATGATACTCCAGGTGGAGGGAAGCAAGCTGCCGGCAGGAACCCGACTGGTGTGGCTCTACGGCGGTGCGAACAACAAGAAGTTCAGCCGAGAGGGGGATATGGGAGCCGATGCGCCCGACTGCTTCGACCTGAAGCCGGCCTATTGCGCCGACAATATCTACCGCCTCGGTGCGGAGGGGTTTGATGTCTGGTACGGCAACAGCCGAGCCACCATCGCCCGCTATCTGGCCGGAGAAAACCCTGAAACGGGGAAGAATCCCATCTGTCGCCTGACGGCTCTCGTGCCGGAGGGGAACACTCTGCAGGTGGGGGATGCCACGCTCCGCCAGACACCGCTCTCGGCTCGGGAGGCGGAACCTTCGGAAACCTGTCCGGTAGTGTCGGGTACGGCCGCTCTCCGGCAGAAACCGCTCTATCTGGCCATCTACAATCCCGAAACGGCACCGGCGGAGTGGAACTATGCCGACCTGCCGGCCTGTTTCGCTCGGGCCGACAAGAGTCGGGCCGAAGTGGCTTCGACTCTCTCTATCCACACCCCCGACGACTATATCAACCCCATCGGACCGGCCCTGAGCTTCGCCGCCGACGGTATTTGGGACAGCTCCTACAAGGTGTGGATGCACGGGGCCATCGGCTGGCGGATGCCGCTGAACGGCTGGCGGGCGGCCTATGTGGGCGATGCCTTGGGCCTTCACGAGCGGGCGAGAATCCATTTTGACGGTTATGCCGCCTCTCAGGTGACCGATGTCGAACCGGTGATTCCCCATCCGGCCCAGGACAGTGCCCTGAATCTGGCCCGTGGGTTGAAGAAGTGGGGAACGCCGATGTACAGCAACGGCTATATCTCCCGCTATCCCAACAAGAAGAACGTGATGCACCACTACGATATGAACCTCTGCTATATCGACGAACTGTTGTGGCACTTCAATTGGACCGGCGACACGGCTTACGTGCGGCGCATGTGGCCGGTACTGACCCGCCATTTGGCGTGGGAGAAACGCAACTTTGACCCCGATGACGACGGCCTTTACGATGCCTACTGCTGCATCTGGGCGAGCGATGCCCTGCAATACAGCGGCGGCGGGGTGACCCACTCGTCGGCCTACAACTACCGTGCCAACAAGCTGGCGGCCGAACTGGCCGAGAAGATAGGGGAGGACCCCGAACCTTACCGTGCGGAGGCCGAGAAGATAGGAAAGGCCATCAACGACAACCTGTGGCTCCCCGACCAGGGCCACTGGGCGGAATACAAGGATTTGCTGGGATTGCGGCGGGTACATCCCGATGCGGCGTTGTGGACCATCTATCACGCCATCGACTCGGAGATTGAAGACGCTTTCCAGGTCTGGCAAGCCACCCGTTATGTCGACACGGAGATTCCCCATATCCCCGTCAAGGCCGACGGGTTGGAGGGGGAGTATGCGACCCTGGCGACGACGACCTGGATGCCCTATATGTGGTCAATCAACAACGTGGCTTTCGCTGAGGTGATGCATATGGCGTTGGCCTATTGGGAGGCCGGTCGCAACGATGCCGCCTTTACCCTCTTCAAGAGTTCGATTCTCGACGGTATGTACATGGGAGGAAGTCCGGGCAATCTGGGGCAAATCAGTACCTACGATGCCGCTCGGGGGGAGTGTTACCGAGATTTCGGTGACCCCGTAGGGGTAGCTTCCCGGGCTGTCGTGCAGGGACTCTTCGGAATCCTTCCCGACCGGATGAACGACCGAGTGGTCGTCCGTCCCGGTTTCCCCTCCGCCTGGGAAGAGGCTTCGTTTGAGACGGCCGATATCGCCTATGCCTTCCAACGCAAAGGAAATAAAGATACCTACACCTTCACCCTTCATTTCGACCGCCCCACAACGGTGGCCTTGCAGGTAAAGGCTCTTGCGGACAAGATTGCTTCGGTGAAGGTGAACGGGAAAAACAGCGGCTGGACGCTGAAAGAGGGGAGTGTGGGCGCTCCGCAGATAGAGATTCTCGTGCCGCCGACCGCAAAGGGCAGTGTGGAAATTGTGTGGGGAGAGATACCCCTGACCATCCCGGCCTATGACAGTATAGCGGTGG
>JAJQIP010000137.1 GCA_021199145.1 Porphyromonadaceae bacterium
GCAAATGATGAAATCGATGCCGTAGGCCGGGCTCGGGGGAGGAATCCGAACATGGGGTCGAACGACGAACGGGAAAATACGCTGAACCAACTGCTCACCGAGATGGATGGTTTCGGCACAAACAGCGGTATCATTGTCTTGGCGGCGACCAACCGTGCCGATATCCTCGACAAGGCCTTGTTACGGGCCGGACGTTTCGACCGCCAGATATATGTCGAACTGCCTGACCTGAACGACCGGCGGGAAATTTTCAAGGTACACCTGCGGGGAGTGAAAATCGACGAATCTGTCGATATTGACCTCTTGGCCCGACAGACTCCGGGATTCTCTGGAGCCGATATTGCCAATGTCTGCAACGAAGCGGCTCTTATTGCGGCCCGTAAACGGAAACAATGGGTACAGAAACAGGATTTCATGGATGCCGTAGACCGCATCATCGGGGGACTGGAGAAACGGACCAAAATCACCACTTCCGAAGAGAAACGCTCCATCGCCATACACGAGGCGGGACACGCCACTCTCAGCTGGTTCCTGCAATATGCCAACCCGTTGGTGAAAGTGACGATTGTTCCTCGGGGAAAGGCACTCGGAGCGGCCTGGTATCTCCCCGAAGAGCGGCAAATCACCCCCAAAGAGGCCATGCTCGACGAGATGTGCGCCACCTTGGGCGGACGGGCAGCCGAAGAACTCTTTATCGGCCGCATATCAACAGGAGCGGCCAACGATTTGGAACGGATAACCAAACAGGCCTACGCCATTGTCGCCTACTTCGGCATGAGCAACGAATTGCCCAACATCTCCTACTACGACTCTACAGGTCAGGAGTATGGCTTCACAAAACCCTATAGCGAAGAGACCGCCCGCACCATCGACAAGGAGGTTGCCCATATCATCAACGAACAGTACGAACGGGCGAAAAAAATCCTTCTCGAACATGCCGACGGCCACGCCCAATTGACGAAGGTACTCATCGACCGGGAAGTTATCTTCACCGAAGATGTAGAGCACATCTTCGGGAAACGGCCGTGGGAATCCCGCAGTGAAGAGATTCTGCGAGTCAACGGGCAGGCTCAGCAGGAAGAGAAGAAAGAGGAGGGTGACAACCCGCCTGAGGCGGAAAAAGAGCCCGCTCCAGCAGAAGCTGCCACCGACAACGAAAATTCATAAGAGTACTCCCCGGGACATTACCGAAAGGAAAGTTCCGGGGAACCTTTATAGAGATAACACCATGAAAAACCTGATTACACGAACCATTACGGGCATCTTGTTCGTTGCCGTTATTATAGGGGCGATTTGGTACAGTCCGGAATCTTTCCGGGGATTGATTCTTATCGCCAACATTTGGGCGTTGCTGGAGTTTTACCGGCTTGTCTATATGGAGGAGAGCCGTTGGATTCTCTACGGGGATATCTTGGGCGGGACCTATCTTGTGAGCATTCTCTTCCTGTTACCTAATCTTTCGGACGAAAGGTCGGTGCTCTTCATTTTTGTCCCCTACCTCATCTACCTGCTCTACACCTTCATCGTACGTCTCTACCTCAAAGAGGAGAATCCCATCATCTCGTGGGGCTACTCCCTTTTGGGGCAAATATATATCGCACTACCATTAGGACTGCTTGCCTTTATCGCTTACCCACCCCTTTCGGGAGAGGCGACTGTTCCCTACAACCGTCTGTTGCTCATTGCCTTTTTCTCGCTGATTTGGATTAATGATACAGGGGCCTACGTGGTGGGAAGTCTGTTGGGAAAGCACCGGCTTTTCGAACGTATCTCGCCCAAAAAGTCGTGGGAAGGATTCTTCGGAGGACTCCTCTTCGCCTTGATTTTAGGATGGATCTGGTCACTCTACAACCCGTTCCTCTCTACCGCACAAGGATTAGGATTAGGGGCCGTCGTCTCCATCTTCTCGACGTGGGGCGACCTCTGTGAATCCCTATTGAAAAGAACGGTGAACGTAAAGGATTCGGGCACTCTCCTCCCTGGTCACGGCGGACTGCTCGACCGCCTCGACAGTGTGTTCCTCGCTGCCCCGGCCGTGGTCATCTACCTCCTCTGTATCGCATAAGGGTATTTCCGACGAGGGACTTTCACCGGGCAAAACTGTAGTGGCAATACCTGTTTTGCAATAAGAGAAAGCATAAAAAAGGTTGCCTAAACATTTAGGCAACCTCGTATAAGATTATTACTTCGCGTACAATTATTTTGCCAAGAAGTCTTTTACCTTCTCGTTCGGAACCATCTCTTCTTGGAAAACATAGGCTCCGCTCTTCGGCGACTTCACCATTTTTATCACCTTGGAATAGGTACGTCCCTCACCCTTTTGGAGAGATGCGACAGTTTTCTTTGCCATGGCTTATACTATTTAATTTCTTTATGAATGGTCATTTTTCTCAAAATGGGGTTGTATTTCTTCAACTCCAGACGCTCCGTCGTATTCTTCCGGTTTTTGGTCGTGATATAGCGTGATGTCCCGGGAAGCCCGCTGTTTTTCTGCTCCGTGCATTCGAGAATCACCTGTATTCTGTTGCCTTTTGCTTTCTTTGCCATGATATTTTTCTACTCCTCTTTTTAAGCGTTCAAATAACCTTTGCTGGCAGCTTTTCTCAGAGCGGCATCCAATCCTATCCTGTTGATGGTGCGGATGGCGGCAGCCGATAAGCGTAAACTGATCCAGCAATTTTGTTCTGCCCAAAAGAATTTTTTCGTGAACAGATTGACATTAAATCTTCTCTTGGTGCGTCTCTTCGAGTGGGATACATTATTGCCGACCATGGCCTTTTTCCCCGTAATTTGACAAATCTTCGACATCCTTCTATCTATTTTTATTCCTAAAGGGAGGTATTTACAAACAGAGTGCAAAGTAAACGATTTTGAAATTATCCTCCAAATTTTCTTCCGAAATTATTTTAAACATTTTCTCCTCTTCTTTACCCTACAGATTCAACGGTCAACAGCCACCTGCCGAAAATATTTGCGAAGTGAGGATTATCCCATGTATGTGCAAGTGGTGGCCAAAACTGTCTGTGTAGGCAGTAATCGAATAATGTTAGCGCCGCATTTATCGAACCTGTTTGCAAAAGCGTCAATCGTAAATCGTTTGTGTCGTTGCATATCGAAATCTGTCAGCGAAGGTGGTTATCGCATCTTACCGAAAGGGCTGTATTGATGGCGGTAAACCGCCATCAATACAGCCCTAAATAAAATATCTAATTCCTCTCTCCCTGCCTCTGACAGGGGTTCCCGTCACATGCAAAGCATGTGATGTCCGCTCATCGAGCAGAAAATAGGAAATCGAATAATGTTAACTTAGGTGATAATCCACAACCCTAAAATGGCCGAATATCTCTCTTACGGCCTCAACAAATCAATCAATTGCAGAAGAGCGGCGTGCGTAAAGCTATCAATATTATGCTCCCGTTGCGGCCCACCGCTCCGCATCTTCGACACCACTTTCTCCCCCCACGCCACGGCAATAGCTACCGTACCTACGGGCTTTCCCGGGGTGGCGCCGTCCGGACCGGCGATACCCGATGTGGCGATGGAACAATCGGTATGCAGCCTCCGGCACACACCGCGCGCCATCTCTTCAACGACCGGCAGACTCACAACACCATACTGGGCGATAGTATCAGGGGAGACATCCAACAATGCGCTTTTCACGTCGTTGGCATACGATACCACACTTCCCCGATAATAGGCCGAACAACCGGGTACAAGGGTGATTTCATGAGCGATATTTCCACCCGTACAACTTTCGGCTGTGGCGAGGGTCAGCCCCTCTTCCCGCAGAATCATTCCCAAAGCCTCGGCTAAAGTGGCGTCTTCCCGACAAAAGACATGCGACCCTAACCCCTCCGTAAGTTTCCGGAATTGCCGGTCAAGCTCCCCCGTGACGATAGCATCATCGTTCCCCGTAGCGGTCAACCGCAGGCGTATCACCCCCGGTTTAGGCAGATAGGCCAACCGGACAAATGCCGGCAACTCGTTCTCGAAATCGGTGAGGGCGATGGCCAAGGCCGACTCGGTATACCCCTTCACCAGACAGGTGGCATGGTGCACCGAACTCTTCTCGTTGAAACGTTCCCGCAAACGGGGCAACACCTCATGCGTAAGGGCATATTGCATCTCCGAAGGCACGCCAGGCATCGATACCAGCACCTTGTCGCCTCGGTCAAACCACATCACAGGGGCGGTCCCCACAGGGTTATACAGCACGGTACAATCGTCGGGTACAAGGGCCTGGTCACGGGTAAGGCTGTTCATGGCGAATCCTTTATGGGAGAAACGCTCTTCGTTCATCGCCTGTACCCGCTCGTCATAGTGCAGACCGCATCCGAAAAGGTCACATAAGGTCTTTTTGGTAATATCATCTTTAGTCGGACCCAACCCTCCCGTCATAAGTACGACAGAAACCCGGGAAAAGGCCGCCGTAACAGCCGCCTTAATCTCGTCGGCACGGTCACGTACCACGGTGACTCGAGTCAACTCCCAACCCATACAGTTCAACTGACGGGCCGTCCAGCCCGAATTGGTATCGGTGACCTGCCCGATGAGCAACTCGTCCCCGATGGCAATGACTTCTACATACATGGAAAAAGATTTTACAAGGCCACCCGGGCGAAGGGAGGCAAGTCGATGGAACAGAAATCCCTATCTTGATATTTATAATATCCGGTTATGGCGACCATGGCGGCATTGTCGGTCGTAAAGGAGAGTCGAGGCAGATAAATATTCCACCCGTACCGCTCGGCATGGACCCGAAAGGCCTCCCGCACGGCCGAATTGGCCGAAACGCCTCCCGCCACGGCCACTTCGGTTATTCCAGTATCTTCTACGGCCCGCCGCAACTTCTCCATCAGAATCTCTACAACCGTGAACTGCAACGAAGCGCACAGGTCGTTCAAGTGCTCTTCGATAAAGCGAGGATTCTCTTTCAGCGCATCCCGCAGGAGATAGAGAAAAGAGGTTTTCAGTCCGCTGAAGCTGTAATCGTAGTGAGGAATATGCGGCCGGCTGAAGACAAAGGCCGAAGGGTTTCCCGTTTTGGCCAGACGGTCGACGACCGGACCTCCGGGATAGCCCAATCCCATCACTTTGGCACACTTGTCAAACGCCTCTCCCGCCGCATCATCGATGGTCTGCCCCAGAACCTGCATCTCCTTATAACTGTCCACCCGTATGATTTGCGAATTGCCTCCGGAGACCAACAGACAGATGAACGGGAAAGCCGGCTGACGATTCTCCTCTCCCTCCACTCGGATAAAATGGGCCATCACATGGGCTTGCAGATGGTTGACATCAATCAGAGGAATGTCAAGGGCCGTGGCGAATCCCTTGGCAAAAGAGGTCCCTACCAACAGCGAGCCCATCAATCCAGGTCCTCGGGTAAAGGCCAGCGCATCGATGGACGACTTCTCGATACCCGCTCGGTGTATCGCCTCGGAAACGACCGGTATGATATTTTGCTGGTGGGCACGCGAAGCCAATTCGGGGACAACTCCGCCGTAAGCCTCATGCACCGCTTGTGAAGCGATGACATTCGACAACATCACCCCGTCACGGACAATAGCGGCCGATGTATCGTCACACGACGATTCTATGCCTAAGATGGTAAGGGCCATACAAAATTCTTTTGGGCAACGAAATTACACAATAAAATAGAATTATAGGCCCGTTTATTCTTCGAAAAATCATAAATTTGTACAAGATTGTTGTATGAAGTTTTTATTCAGGTTTCTCAAGATACTTGTTGTCAGTGCCTTGACAATATTCCTCGTCACTGTGGCGGGTGCATATCTCTTGCTAAGCATCTCCTCCATACAACAGAAAATTGCCCGCTGGGGCGAACAGGAACTGGTCCGCCTCTTCGATACCCGCCTCTCTATCGGGAGCAGCCACATAGAGCCATTCAACAAAATCCGCCTCACCGACCTCTGCCTCTACGATCGGCAGGGGGACACCCTGTTCTACGCACAGGATGTCATGATGGGATTCGCCCTTCAGGAACTGTTGCAAAAACGGCTGGTTTTCACCACGGTGCAGGTGAATGACTTCGATATCTCCCTGCGACGGGATACTCCGGAAGCTCCCCTAAACCTCCAATTCATCCTCGACCTTTTCAAAGGGGACGATTCACCCGCCATCGACCTGCACTCCCAAATCAATACGGTCTTGGTCCGCCGAGGCAAGATACGCTACGATGTCTCCTCCTTGACACCGAAAGAAGAGGGCCTGTTCGACCCCAATCACATAGAGGTGAATAATTTTTTGGCCACCGTTTCCCTCAAGGCGCTCGAGAAAGACTCTCTCAACGTAAACATCCGGAAGGTAAGTTTTGACGAAAAGTCGGGCTTCTCCCTACAGAAATTCGGGGTAAAGGTTATCGGGAACAGAGAGAACATTCTCCTCAACAACTTCCGCATCGCTCTACCTAACAGCTATATAGCCATCAACAAGACTACAACTGACCTGTTGGAATATAGAAATTTTGACGATTTTCTCCGACAGAGTCTTCTCGATGTGCAGGTACAGAAGTCCCGCATCACCCTCTCCGATTTCAAAGTCTTCTCTCCCCGGTTGGCCGATATCCGCACCCCTATGGAGATTACGGCGCAGGTGCAGGGAACCTTGGCCGACCTCACCAGCTCCCTGAAAGTTGTGTATGGGGAGGACGAAGTGGTTTTCTCGGCAGAAGCGACGGCGCAGGACATTTTCTCCCCGCAGGAAAGATGTTTTTCAGGGAGGACCGACGAACTGACCGTCTCGAATACAGCGTTACTGCTCCAGGAATTTATTCCCGAACGTCCCGACCTCATCGAACGATTCGCCCCCGTCGGGGAGTGGCGATTCAGTGGGGAAATAGACAAGACCCCCGACGGGGTGAAGGCCGACGGATACCTCTCTACCGCACTGGGTGATATAGAGGGTACAGTCGACATGGATATTCTCCCCGAAGGGAATGCCGATATATTCCATCTCAAAGGGAACCTGAAGAGTCCTGATTTTGACATCGGGACGTTCTTCTCGGCCGAACCGATGCTGGGACAGATAGGGTTGGATATAGACCTGGATTTGAATCAAAGGACGCAAGGAGGCAAACTGTGGGGAGAGGCTGAAGGGAATATTTCCCATATCGACTTCAAAGGCTATACCTATCAGGACATCACCTTCAACGGGAGTTACAACGATACCAACTTCGACGGACTCATTGCGGTGAACGATCCGAATGCACAGATACAACTGGTCGGCTCGTTGAACCTCTTCGACGAACGACCTTTGATACATGTCTCGGCCGAGGGAAGCGACATCCGGCTGGGGCTGTTGAACATTGCCCCGCAATATGCCGGTTCGTCAACCTCTTTCATCCTCTCCAGCAACTTTTCCGGAGACCATATCGACAATATCGAGGGGGAAATCCGCATCGACTCGCTCGATTTTGAGAACAACGGACAACACTTCTCCACGAAACAGTTTACCCTCACGACCCAAAACAACGACAGCGTCAACAGCCTTCAGATAGAATCCGATTTCATCCGAGGCGGCATCGAGGGAAAATACGCCTTCCGTCAGATGAAGAATCATCTCCTCCGGTTGCTGGCCCAGTTCTTGCCCGACCTCATCCAACCCCCTGCAGAAGAGGAGGAAGAGGGAGAGAACAACTTCAGGTACGCCTTTGAAATAGCCAATACCGTCGACCTCTCCGCAGCTTTAGACCTGCCGGTGACATTGCAGCAGGAGGCCTCCATGTCGGGCCGTTTCAACACCGAGGGCAACGATATTCAGTTGCAGATAAATGCGCCTGAACTGTGGATAAAGAAGCAACGGCTACTCAACAACGAGGTGAGTCTATTCTCGACCGATACGACCCTGTCGTTGGCCCTACACACAGGCATTTTCAACAAGAAAGGCCAATTTACCGGATGGGCCTTCCAAACGGAGGCGCAGGGCAACACCATTGCATCGCAACTGAACTGGAGCAACAACAGCGACACCACCTTCTGCGGGGAGATTGCCGCCCTTACTCGGTTGCAGGAGGGAAAAGACGGTGGAACGGACTTCCATATCGACCTATTGCCCACCCAAATCATCATCGGTGACTCCACGTGGAATATCTCTCCGGCTGACATCGACATCGTAGCGGGAAGAGCGGTGATAGACAGCATCGAAGTGCGCCACCAAAACCAGTACCTGCTGATTGACGGGGCGGTCTCGAAA
>JAJQIP010000017.1 GCA_021199145.1 Porphyromonadaceae bacterium
AAAAGACTGGAATTGCCGCTTCTCAGCTTCATCTTTTTCAGGATTTCCAGCGGCAATAATCCCAAAAATCTCCGCCCCTTTTATATTAAAATAATATAAATTATGTAAATGAATCTGTTCTCAAAAAATAGACTTTTTCCACCTTCTAGGTTCTGTTCATTTTATCTACACAGCTTGTCAATCTGTTAAATGTTACATAAAGAGAGCGATAGCCCTACATTTAGTTCAGAAAAGTATGTACCTTTGTGAGCTAAACCCATTTCAGTGGGTGGGAGAAAAAAGGATGAACCACTATAAAGTAGGGTTGGATATAGGTTCTACAACCGCCAAACTTGTTGTTTTGCAAGAGGATGGCGAAGTTGTTCTTACCCGGTATGAACGACATCAGGCCGCCATTTACCCGCTAATCTGTAAATTTTTCGAAGAACTCTTCGAGCGCATTGGCGATGCGCCTTGTTCCATTTCCGTCACAGGAAGTGTGGGCATGGGAGTAGCCGAACGCTGCGAACTGCCCTTTGTGCAGGAGGTGGTGGCTGCGACAAAGTTCGTTACCGACCTCTATCCCTCCGTGCGTTCCATTATTGATATAGGGGGTGAAGACGCAAAAGTGGTTTTCCTCCACAAAGACCACCCGGCCGATTTGCGCATGAACGGCAACTGTGCCGGGGGAACGGGAGCCTTTATCGATCAGATGGCCATTCTCTTGGGGGTCTCCGTCGGGGAGATGAGTCTGATGGCCCTACGTTCGCAGACCATCTATCCCATCGCCTCCCGCTGTGGGGTCTTTTCCAAAACCGACGTGCAGAACCTCTTAGCCAAAAACGTTTCCAAAGAAGACGTGGCGGCCTCGGTCTTCCATGCCGTGGCCGTACAGACGGTGGTGACCCTCTCCCGAGGGTGCGACATTACCCTGCCCGTCCTCTTCTGTGGCGGACCGCTCACCTTTGTACCGGCGCTGCGTCAGGCCTTTATCGACTATCTGCACCTCTCTGAAGGCGAATGGATTGTTCCCAATCAAAGCCATCTGATTCCGGCTTGGGGTGCCGCCTTGTCGACCAAATCCGAAGGCGAGGATACCTTCACTGTCAAAAGCCTCATCGACACTTGGAAAAGTTCGGCCGGGAAAGGCGACATCTCTTCCCGATGCCTCGACCCTCTCTTCTCCGATGAAGAGGATTACGTCCGCTGGCAGGAGGGGAAATCAGCGGCGGCTCTCGATGAGGCCGAATGGATTCCCGGCGTGCAACCGGCTTACCTCGGCATCGATTCGGGTTCGACAACCACGAAAATTGTCCTCCTTACCCCTGAAGGCCGACTGCTCTTCTCTTACTATGCGCCCAACAACGGCAATCCCGTACTGGCCGTGAAAGAGGGGTTGGCCTCTCTCCGCTCCCGCTGCACCTCCCACTCGGTCATTCTCCACATAGCGGGCAGCTGTGTGACAGGCTATGGCGAGGAACTTATCAAGGCGGCTTTCGGCCTCGATGCGGGCATTATCGAGACGATGGCCCACTATATGGCCGCCCGCCAACTGAACAAGGAGGTATCGTTTATCCTCGATATCGGCGGACAGGATATGAAGGCGATTTTTGTCGACAAAGGGGTGCTTACCCGCATGGAACTCAACGAGGCCTGCTCTTCGGGTTGCGGCTCGTTTATCGAGACCTTCGCCCGTTCGCTCGACTACGATGTCTCCGCCTTCGCCCGCTTGGCCTGTCTTTCCCAACACCCGTGCGACCTGGGCACCCGCTGCACGGTCTTTATGAATTCCAAAGTGAAACAGGTGCTGCGTGAAGGGGCTTCGGTGGGTGATATCTCCGCCGGTCTGGCCTATTCCGTTGTCAAAAACTGTCTCTATAAAGTACTGAAGATTAACGACCTTTCCGCTTTCGGCGATACGGTTGTCGTACAGGGAGGGACCATGCGCAACGACGCCGTGGTACGGGCCTTCGAAAAGCTCTCCGGCCGGGAGGTCTTCCGCAGCGACCGTCCCGAACTGATGGGGGCCTACGGCTGTGCCCTCTATGCTCGGGAGCGGAATTTCGGTTTCCGGGGTATGACTCCCGACACGCTGATGCGGGATGCCGTCTACACCACCCGCCAACTCACCTGCCACGGTTGTGTCAACCAATGCCTTATCCACCGCTACGACTTTTCCAGCGGCAACGCCTACTACTCCGGGAACAAATGCGAGAAGGTCTTCTCCAACAAAGGGGAGTCCGACCGCAAAGGAGTGAACGGCTACGACGAGAAAATCCGTCTTCTCTTCGATCGAACGGCCGGTGACGGTTCCCTGACCATAGGCATTCCCCGCTGCCTCAATATGTACGAGAACTATCCTTTCTGGCACACCCTTTTCACAGAGGCCGGCTTCAAGGTCGTTCTCTCCGACCCTTCGGAATATCGGGCCTACGAACAGAACGCCAAATGGGTGATGTCCGACAATATCTGTTTCCCTGCCAAACTGGTGCACAGCCACTTGGCTAACCTTTGCCGACAGGGGGTCGACCGCATCTTCCTTCCCTATGTCGTCTAC
>JAJQIP010000071.1 GCA_021199145.1 Porphyromonadaceae bacterium
GTTTTGGGGAATGCATTTTGAAATTTCTTCAAAAAATAACAATCTTTCCGTAGTGAAAGAACCTACGAACGAAACATCAAACAACTTATTGGTCTCGCCTTTTTGTAGCGGAGGGAAGTAAATTTTTTCCCATGCACCCAAAGGCACGTATTTGCATCTTGGGAGCAAGGAGACGTCCGTCGGTTCGAAAACATAGTTGGCGTTGTAGTCAAAAAGATTGCAGGGATCTGTTTTTAGATTTTTTACGCCATCAACGGCCCAATGCACAATTCTCGTTTTGGAGGCTATTTCGGTCACCGTTTCGCGGAATATTTCGTCCCCGTTGACGATGACAACAAGATCCGGCTTAAATTTGCGCACCTCAGCGATAATTTTTCGATTTACCGAGCGTAGATGAAGCCAAGGGTGAAATTTGCGGATAAGAGATCTTCTCAATAACTTGAGAATGCTGTCCGGCCTGTATTCCAATAGACGACAACAGCAGGAATTTCTTGAAAATCCGTCTGCAATCGCGCAAGGAAAATACCGTAGATGCCCAGAACAAACAAGAACCTTTTTCCCGGTGTATTGATTCATTTTGTTAATTTTTTCACAATTTTGGAAAATGTGCTTTCGCTTAATGGGGCGTAAAAATCTTCGAGATTCTCTTTAATTTTTGAATCAGGGATAGAGTTCAGATCCAAGTTATACAATTTTTTTCTAAGGACTTCAGATTCGATTCGCCAGCGTATAAATTTGGCTGGTGAACCTCCGACAATTGAATAAGGTAAAACATCTTTGCAGACGATAGCGCCTGCTGCCACTACTGCTCCTTTTCCTATTTTAACGCCGCTGAGTATCATCGCGCCCATTCCTATCCATACATCGTCTTCCACGATAATGGGACCTTTTGTCTCTGCCTCATAGGGATACCCGAATGCAAGAACTTTGTAGGGGAAAGTGCTAAAGCCTTTGTAGGGATGCCCCCCCCTAAAATAAATTTTACGTGGTCGGCAATCGATACGTGGTTGCCAATTATGAGGCGCTCATTCGGGTTTCCGAAGAAATAGGAGTCTATGGGACCGTACGAGTCTTTCCCTATCGTTATCCTCTCCATCTCGGATAACGAATACCTGTGAGCTGGACTGCAACGGTTATTTTCATTCCTTTTTCGCCAGATTTTCTTGAGTTTTATTTGTTTCCAGAACATTTCAATCCTTTTCGTTTTTTAAGATGTTTATTTGACCAAACACATGCAATTTTCAACAAACTTTAAATTTTGGCAGAAGTTTCCTTGTACATCTTTTGGTAGTATTTTTCATATTCACCGGAAGTGACGGAATCGAGCCATGTCTGATTTTCCAAGTACCAACGAACTGTTTTTTCTATACCCTCCTCAAAGCGGAGCGATGGCGTCCAACCGAGTTCCCGTTTTAGTTTTGTCGAATCTATCGCGTATCGTAGATCGTGTCCCGCCCTGTCTTTTCCGAAAGTTATTAAGTTTTCAGAGTGCCCTTCCGGTTTACCAAGCAATCTGTCAACAGTGCGGACGAGAAGTTTCACGAGGTCTATGTTTCTCCATTCGTTGAAACCGCCGATGTTGTAGGTTTCTCCGACTTTTCCTTTGTGGAATATCAGGTCGATTGCTCGCGCGTGATCTTCGACAAATAGCCAATCCCTTACATTCTCTCCTTTGCCATAAACAGGAAGATGTTTTCCAATGCGAATGTTATTGATGAAGAGCGGAATTAACTTTTCGGGGAATTGGTATGGGCCGTAGTTGTTTGAGCAGTTGGAGATAATTGTTGGCAATCCGTATGTATCGTGAAATGCTCGCACAAAATGGTCGCTCGACGCCTTGCTCGCGGAGTAGGGACTGTGCGGGTCGTACTTCGTGTCCTCGGTGAAGTATCCACTACTCGTGCTGAGTGAACCATAAACTTCGTCGGTGGAAATGTGGTAAAACATGTACTCCCCTTTCCTTTCCTTTCCTTCTTTTTCAAGCCATTTCTCCTTTGCGGCTTGCAGAAGAGAAAGAGTTCCGATGACGTTTGTTTGCGCGAAACTTAGCGGGTCTTTGATTGAGCGATCGACGTGGGATTCTGCTGCCAAGTGAATAAGTCCGTCTATTGAATATTTTTCAAAAATTTCGCAGACCTTGGCATGGTCGCATATGTCGGCTTTTTCAAAAACGTAATTTTGGGAATTTTCGATGTCGGCGAGATTTGTTAGGTTCCCTGCATAAGTCAGTTTGTCGAGATTGATGATTCTGTATTGCGGGTATTTTCTAACAAAGAGTTTCACGACATGAGACCCTATGAATCCCGCGCCACCGGTGATTAAAATATTGCGTTCGTAGTTCATTTATTGGCAATAAAGCTTAGTTGAAGATTGTTTTCTCGCTCAATGCACTTTGCGAGAGACTTGTACCAGTGAGGAATTTTTAATCCAAATGTTTCTTTGATTTTTCTCTTATTAAGGACGGAGCAGAACGGCCTTTCTGTCTTTGTTGGGTAATCTTTTGATTCTATCGGGGCGATTCTGCAT
>JAJQIP010000225.1 GCA_021199145.1 Porphyromonadaceae bacterium
CGTTCCGTCAGATGTGAAACCTGCCCGTGGCCGTCGTCCGAAGATGCAAAAAAACGCTGTCCGTCCTGCTGCTGTGGAGACTCCTGACCAGTCTGAACAAAAAGAGAAGGCTGATGAGACTGTTGCCGTTTTAGCCGAAGAGGAGGCTCTTATTGCCCGTTCGGAAGAGACAACGGCAAAAAATATTCCCGAAACCAATAATGTACATTTACAGTCGTTCTTTCCTCGCAGCGAACATCAGCGTTTTGTCCCCAGAGGAAGAAATAACGGTCTGTCGGCTTCCCCAGCGAATACTCCGGTACGGCAACAGGCTCCTGAGAAGGCCTTCGATTTTGATGGAATACTCAACGGCATAGGTGTTTTGGAGATGATGCCTGACGGATACGGATTTCTCCGTTCGTCCGACTACAATTATTTGGCTTCTCCCGATGATATCTATGTTTCCCCCATGCAGGTCAAACTATTTGGTCTGAAAACTGGGGATGTTGTAGAAGGTCCCATCCGTCCGCCCAAAGAGGGAGAGAAATATTTCCCGCTTGTGAAGGTAGAGCGGGTTAACGGCCGGTCACCTGAGTTTGTTCGGGATCGCATACCGTTCGACCATCTCACTCCGCTTTTCCCTGATGAGAAATTCCGTCTCACGAGACCCGGTCGGCAAGATGATATTTCTTGTCGGGTAGTCGATATGTTCGCTCCTATTGGGAAAGGGCAACGGGGTCTTATCGTCGCCCAACCTAAAACGGGAAAGACCATGTTGCTGAAGGATATCGCCAATGCCATCGCCGCCAACCACCCCGAAGTATATATGATGATTCTGCTCATTGATGAACGTCCGGAGGAGGTAACCGATATGGCCCGTAGTGTGAATGCCGAAGTGATATCTTCGACTTTTGACGAACCGGCCGAACGACATGTGAAAGTGGCCAGCATTGTACTGGAAAAAGCCAAGCGTCTGGTCGAGTGTGGTCATGATGTCGTCATCCTTCTCGACTCGATTACCCGTTTGGCCCGTGCTTACAATACCGTTTCGCCTGCTTCCGGCAAGGTGCTTTCAGGAGGTGTTGACGCCAACGCCCTGCACAAACCGAAACGCTTTTTCGGTGCTGCCCGAAATATCGAAAATGGCGGGAGTCTCACAATTATCGCTACAGCCCTTACGGAGACGGGGTCAAAGATGGACGATGTCATTTTTGAGGAGTTCAAGGGTACAGGGAATATGGAGTTGCAATTAGACCGTAAACTTTCCAACAAGCGTATTTTCCCGGCCGTTGATATTGTTGCATCGAGTACCCGTCGGGATGACCTCTTGCTTAACCAAGATACCCTCAACCGTATGTGGATTCTCCGCAAATATCTCTCCGATATTAATTCTATAGAGGCGATGACATTCATCAAAGACCGTATGGAAAAGACCTCATCCAATGAGGAATTGCTTCTGTCGATGAACGATTGACCTTCTATTTTTTAGCGTAAGACAACATATTTTACCCAATATTTTGTCGTTTAGAAAAAAAATTGTAATATAGCCCGTCCAAATAAAATTTTTGTTGTGGAACACAAACAATTTTTTTCTATTCTGCAAGAACGGTTGGGTAAGGACAAGAAGAGTGTCGATGCCCTTTATTCTGGGTTGTTGCAGATTATAAAGGAGCGTAGTCTCTCCATGGATTCCATATCGTTACAAGGGTTCGGCACGTTTGAACCCCGGAAGAAGCTCGAACGGGTTGTCACCAATCCTGCGACGGGAAAGCGTATGCTTATTCCGCCTAAGATTGTGCTGACCTTTAAGCCTGGAGCCGTATTGAAAAACCGTATCAAAGAGAATCCTGCCCGATGAACGCTAAAATTTTTCTACCCGAGTTAATCGACCTATTGAGCCGTAAAAACGGTTGTACCAAAAAAGAGGCCGAACAGTTTCTGAAAGAATTTTTTTCCTTGTCTATTCAAACCGTTTCGCAAGGAGAAAATCTCAAAATCAATGGTTTGGGACAGTTCCGTCTCGTGTGGGTGGAACCGCGTGCCAGTGTCAATGTCCATACGGGAGAACCGATGGAGATTCCGGGACATTACAAGCTCTCGTATACTCCCGATAAAGCCATGAGGGATGCGGTGAACGCTCCTTTTTCCAGTTTTATTCCGGAGGTATTGCCCGATGATGTGCCTATGATTGAAGAATCGGCCCAACCGCTTGAATCCGACAGTGACGAAGAGAAGATGGAAGAGACGGCTGAAGGAGGTCCCGCTCCATCTGAGGAGGTTGAGAAAACGGTAGCTGCTAATATTCCCGTTGCCGAGGAGACAGCAACCCCAGGGACGCAAGTATCGGGGGGGGCTGTGGAGAAGAAACCAGAAGAAGTTGCACCTTCTGTCGAGGCCGTTCCGGCCCAAGAGACCGCTGATGCAACCGATGAAGAGGAAGAAGAGTATGAGTATGAGGAACCGGAGACATTTACGGAGAAGATGCGGAGTCATCCTTTTGTGACGGCTCTTTGCGTAATTGTGTTGTTGGTGGTAATCGTTGGAG
>JAJQIP010000058.1 GCA_021199145.1 Porphyromonadaceae bacterium
GTTCTACCGACAACTGTTCGGGGCGTTTGTCAAAAATCGCATCGTTGAACAGGGAGCACTCTTTGCCCAGTAAGGGTTTTAGGGAGTTTCGCAATGTCTTGCGGCGTTGGTTGAAACTTGTTTTGACAACCTGCTTGAAGAGTTTGTTATCGCATCCCAAGTCGGTCGTTTTGTTGCGGGTCATACGTATGACCGCTGATTTCACTTTAGGGGGCGGCTCGAAAACATTTTCAGGTACGGTGAACAGATATTCGATGTCGTACCAGGTCTGTAACAACACACTTAATATGCCATAACTTTTGTTCCCCGGTTTTGAGGCGATGCGTTCGGCTACCTCTTTCTGTATCATACCGCTACAACAGGGTATATAATCCTTATAATCCAAAACTTTAAAGAATATCTGGCTCGATATGTTGTAGGGGTAGTTCCCGATGACGCAAAAGCGGTCAGGAAATATTTTGTCGAGCGGCAGCTTCAAAAAATCCGCTTCCAGAATACGCTCTCCCAGTTCGGGGAAATTCTCCCGAAGATAAGCGACGGACTCTCTGTCTATTTCTACGACGGAAAGGTTATGCCCGTCTGCCAAAAGAAATTGGGTCAGCACTCCTGTACCCGGACCTATTTCAAGAACAGGCATACCCCGATAACCGCTTATGGTGTCGGCAATGCGCCGGGCAATATCCAAATCTTTCAGGAAGTGTTGCCCTAAAAATTTCTTGGGCTTTACGGGAGAGCGCATTTTGTCTTAGGTAAATGTGGAAATGTGGGGAGATCGTCTGTTTTTACAAAAGAAAATGTACCTTTGTGTCAGTCAAAGGTACGATATAAAAAAATCTCAGGCAAGTTGAAAGGGAAAAGGATTGTCCGGAACATATTGAAATTTCTTCTTCCGTTATGTTGTGGGGTCGCCATATTTTGGGTGCTTTACAGGAATCTGGATGCGAAACAGATTGCCCGTATCCTGCAATCGGAAATTAAATATGGATGGGTTATCCTTTCGATGTTTATCGGCGTGGTAAGTCATATTATCCGAGCCATGCGGTGGAAATTACAGTTGCGAGCACTGGACCATGTCGTCTCGTTCCGGACTTTGACAAACGCTATTTTCGGTACCTATGCGATGAATTTGCTTTTCCCTCGTCTGGGGGAAGTCTGGCGCTGTACCTATGTCGCAAGACGGGAAAACATGCCGTTTACGCTTTTGTTGGGCTCCGTTGTCTCTGATCGCCTGATGGATACCGTATCGGTCATCTGTCTCATTGTGGCGGTGCTTTTCCTGCAGATGCATGTATTGTTTGATTTTCTGAAACAATATCCCTCCATAGAGGAGACCTTCCTTTCGCTTGTTTCATCGCCCTATCCCTATCTCATTGTGTTGGTTCTTGTGGGGGCGGTTGTGTGGCTTTTTAAGCAGAAAAGCGAATATCGGTGGGTGGCCCGGATTAAGGCAATGGTCTGCAATTTATGGTACGGATTCCGTACGGTATTGACGATGAAGCAAAAAAAGAGATTCCTTTTATATACCGTCTTGTTGTGGGGCTGCTATTATTTACAGCTCTATTTCTGCCTTTTCGCCTTTGCTGATACCTCTCACTTGGGTGCCTTGGCGGCCCTTTCCCTCTTTGTCATGGGAAGTATAGGCATGGGAATACCGGTACAGGGAGGATTGGGCCCCTGGCATTTAGCCGTGATAGCGACGTTGGCCATTTATGGCATAACCGATAAAAATGTGGCCGGTTCGTTCGCTCTTGTCGCCCATGGCTCACAGATGCTTGTGATTATCTTGTTGGGTATCTATACGTTTATTTCCATCCTTTTTGAAAAGAAAAAGACACCGATAACGAACTAATTTTTAATATATAAAGAAATATCTTCATGAAAAATTCCCTTTCATCCTTACAACCTACCGAAGTGTGGTCTCATTTTGAAAAACTGTGCGCCATACCCCGTCCATCAGGGCATTTGGAAAAAGTAACCCGCTATGTGGCGGATTTCGGCCGTTCCCTCGGACTCGAAACCCAGATGGATGCCGTCGGGAATGTACTGATACGCAAACCGGCCACTCCCGGTATGGAAAATCGTCGTCCAGTCGTTTTGCAGGCGCATCTGGATATGGTTCCTCAAAATGACAGTCATGTGCCGCACAATTTTGAGATTGACCCTATATGCCCGTATGTTGACGGAGAGTGGGTAAAGGCGCAAGGGACAACGTTGGGAGCCGATAATGGTATAGGCCTCTCTTCGATATGTGCGGTTTTGGAGTCGAAGACATTGCGCCATGGACCGATTGAAGCGCTTTTCACGCAAGATGAAGAGACCGGCATGACGGGGGCGAAGGGATTGACTCCCGGTTTCCTGAAAGGAGAGATTCTCCTCAATACCGATTCGGAACAGGAGAATGAGATATATGTGGGCTGTGCAGGGGGTGTCAATATAAAAGCGACCTTCCGCTATCGTGACGAACCTGTCGACCTTGGACCGGATGAGGCGTATGTCTCTTACGCCCTTACGATTTCCGGTCTGAAAGGCGGCCATTCAGGTATTGATATCCATTTGGAACGGGGCAATGCCAATAAACTTCTGTTCCATTTCCTGAAGGAGGCTGTACGGAATCATAAGGTACGGCTCTCTTCGGTATCGGGCGGAAACATGCGCAATGCCATACCTCGGGAAGCCACGGCGACGGTTGTGTTGCCTCTTCAGGAAGAGGCGGCGCTTTTGTCCTCTGTGGAGACATATGCCCAGGAGATGTCCGCTGAATATACTCGTGTGGAGGAGAATTTGTCATTTCAGGCGGAGAAGGTCGATATGCCTTTGACATGGATTCCTGCACCTGTGCAGGATGACCTTATCAATGCCATTGTCGCCTGTCATGACGGTGTTTTGCGCCGTGTGCCCGGGGCTCCCGATATGATTGAGACCTCCTCTAATCTGGCTATTGTGCAGTCTGCTAAGGACGAAATTAATGTCCTTTTCTTGGCCCGCAGTTCGAACGAGAAGATGAAAATGTATTTGGTCTCGATGATAGAGAGTGTGTTTGCATTGGCCGGGGCCAAAGTGGAGACGACAGGCAACTATCCTGGTTGGCAAAGTGATTTGTACTCTCCGTTTTTGCAGTTGGCCAAAAAGGTACATGTTGACACATTAGGTGTTGAGCCTCAGGTAATGATAATTCATGCCGGGTTGGAATGCGGTATTATCGGAGAGAAATATCCCGATATGGAGATGATTTCGTTCGGACCTACTTTGCGGCATCCTCACTCGCCCGACGAAAAAGTCGAGATTGCTTCGGTGGGTCGGTTTTGGAAATTCCTGACGGCCTTGCTTGAAAATATTCCTGAAAAGGGATAGTGCGTGTAGGATATCGTCTGTCGCTTATCGATAGTTCCGACAGATAAAGATGTTCATAAAAACTTGGGAGTTGCCAATGATTTAAAAGAAAAAGAGTATATTTGCACTCGATTTTGGAAAATCATTCTGGAGCGATGCTCGAGTGGTTGAAGAGGCACGCCTGGAAAGCGTGTAATCGGCAAAACTGGTTCGGGGGTTCGAATCCCCCTCGCTCCGCAGACAGGGAGAATAAAAATCAACAATTGAGGAGATTTTTATTCTCCCTATTTTTATTCGATTCTTTTTTTGCCCAATAAAGCATTATACATGATTACTGTGTGCCGTATAAGCCGATGTAAAGTATAGGTTTAAAATGTCGTTTTGCTTATGTCCGAATCTTATTTACTATCTTTGTTGCCTTATCTGATAGTGACGGAAAAATGATAAAAAGAATATTCCTGATACTTCTGGCTTTTGTGGGCGGACTCGTCGTGTCCATGGCCCATGATTTTGAGAAAGAGGGAATTTATTATACGATTGTTTCACCCGAGAGGCAGACGGTAATGGTCGTTGCCCCGCCGTCGGAGATGACGTATGAAGGGGAGATGGTTATCCCGGAAAGTGTGCGGTATGCCGGAAAGAGTTTCCGGGTCACGGCGATTGATAAACGGACTTTCCAACAGTGCACACAACTCTCTTCCCTCACGGTACCTCCTTCGGTAATGGAGATTGGTGATTCGGCTTTTTGGGGATGTACAGGATTGAAATATTTGGTTCTCAAAGATAATCCCCGCCCTCTGCATGTAGGGAGTAATATGTATTATGGTGTGTCGGCAGGACAAGCTCTATTTTATGATTGCCCCTTGGAGACCCTTTATTTAGGTCGGGAATTACAATACGAAGGCGGATTTTTTTATGGGTATTCCCCCTTTTATAAGAAGAAAGAGCTCTCCTTGGTAGTTATCGGTGAAGGGGTACATAAATTGGAAAACAGGGCCTTCTATGGATGTGAGTCGCTCACATCGGTTACCATTGGCGGAGCGGTGGCTTCGGTAGGTAATTATGCTTTTTATGCCTGTACTTCGTTGAAGGAACTGATTGTGAAAGAGGGGAGCGACCCCCTTGAGATAGGTACGAACGGAAAAGAGAAAGATCTCTTCAGCGATACGCCCATAGAGGTACTTTATTTAGGCCGGGAATTACGTTTCCCCTTGCCGGAAGTGCACCTGTATAATCCTTTTTACAAAAAGGAGTCTTTGGTGTCGGTTACCTTGGGCGATAGTGTGAAGGAGATTCGCCCGTACGCCTTTTGGGGATGCCGTTCTATCGTGTCGTTGACGGTAGGGGGAAATGTGAAACGTATCGGACGTTCCGCATTCAGCCGGTGTATATCGTTGCGGGAACTCTTTTTCAAGGATGGAGAAGGGGAACTTTTCCTGGATGCCAATCGTCACACGTCGTCGAACCGAGGGGAGGGGCTTTTTTCCGATTCTCCTGTAGAGACGCTCTATCTGGGACGTACGCTTTCTTATTCGCCTAGTTATTTTGACGGATATTCTCCTTTTTATGAACAGACTCATTTGCGTTCTGTTGTGGTGGGCGAGCATGTCGTCTCTTTGGGAGACCACCTTTTCGGGGAGTGTAAGTCTTTGGCGAAAGTGACTGTCGGCGGGGCTGTGGAGTATATCGGGAATTACTCCTTTAAAAATTGCACGGCACTGACAGAGGTGGAGTTACACGATGGTGTGAAACCTTTGCATGTGGGATATAATAAATTCGCATCGAACGGTATCGGAGAATCGTTGTTTTCCGATTGTCCGTTGCAGAGAGTCTATTTGGGCCGGACATTGTCATATAATATCAGCCGATATTATGGCTTCTCGCCCTTTTACCGACAGAAGGCCCTTTCGTCGGTGGTTATCGGTGACGAAGTGGAGACCCTTCCTCAAAATATTTTCTATCATTGTACGGCCCTTACGGAGATGGTAATTCCCTGTGGAGTCTCCACTATAGGAAATATGGCCTTTATGGGTTGTACTTCGTTGCGATATTTGGAACTGAAAGACGGGAATCTTCCCTTGTCATTAGGGTATAATCTCTTTGAGTCGAAGGGACAGCCGTTGTTTTATGACGCTCCTATCGATACCCTCTATTTGGGTCGTGACCTGCATTATCTTACGGGAGAGGCGTATGGATTCGCCCCTTTTTCTTGTTCGAAAGCATTGCGACAGGTCGTTGTGGGAGAACAGGTTACGGCTATTTCGGATGACCTGTTCAGAGATTGTTCCGCACTCTCTTCGGTAATTATCGGCAGTCGAGTTGAGAAAATAGGGAATCGGGTGTTTCAGGGATGTGGAAAACTTTCTCGTCTCTATTTCTGCGATGGTAAAAAACCGTTGTTATTGGGTTATACGGCATACAATCCGTCGGGATTCGGACGCTCCCTCTTTTTCGACAGCCCTTTGGAAGAGATTTATATAGGTCGGGAACTGCGTTATCCTGAAGCGATTCATTATGGCTATTCTCCCTTTTATAGAAAGGAATCGTTACGGAAGGCCACGTTGGGTGCGGGTGTTACTGGGGTAGGGTCTCGGTTGTTCTATGGCTGTTCCCGATTGGAGGAGTTACATATTGAAGGGACCCTTTCAAAGGTGGGCAACTATGCCTTTTATGGCTGCCCGGTGAAAAAATAAGAAGACCTTACGAGAAATTGTTTATAAAAAACGGGCCACTTCCTATTTGGGAAGCGGCCCATTTTTAATGGAAACATATATTATTATCCACGAATCGCTTTGATTCCCGGCAGTTCACGTCCTTCAATGCACTCCAGAAGGGCTCCACCTCCTGTCGATACGTAACTTACCTTGTCGGCCATACCGAACTTGTTGATGCAGGCTACCGAGTCGCCTCCGCCAATTAGGGAAAAGGCTCCGTTTGCCGTGGCCTCTACGATAGCTTGGGCGATAGCTCGTGAACCTGCCTCGAAGTTGGGAAATTCGAATACACCGGCAGGACCGTTCCACAGAATGGTTTTTGAGGAGCGGATAACCTCTCCCAACTTCTTTGCAGAATCCGGACCCAGGTCAAGACCCATCCAAGTTTCGGGTATCTCGCTATTTTTGCAGACTTGTGTTTTGGCTTCATTCGAGAAACTATCCGCAATGATACAGTCAGTAGGCAAGACAAGATTTACCCCCAATTCCTTGGCTTTTTTCATGATGTTAATCGCTGTTTCGAGCATGTCGTCCTCGCACAAGGAAGTGCCGACTTTACCTCCCATGGCTTTAGCGAAGGTAAAGGCCATACCGCCGCAGATAATCAGGTTATCTACCTTATTCAGCAGATTCTCGATAATCGTTATTTTCGAAGATACTTTCGATCCGCCGATAATGGCCGTTACAGGATGTACCGGATTTTTCATCACTTTTTCAACGGCTTCTACCTCTTTCTGCATCAGATAACCGAACATTTTTTTCTCTGTCGGGAAATAGTCTGCAATAAGAGCTGTGGAGGCATGAGCTCGGTGAGCCGTTCCAAAAGCGTCGTTCACATAAGCGTCTGCCAACTGGGCCAAGTTCTTGGTAAATTCCTTTTGACTTGCCTTGATAGCTTTTTTGGCAGCTGCTTTCTCTTCTTCGCTTGCCTCTTCGGAAAGTCCTCTGGGTTTGCCCTCTTCTTCCGCATAGAAACGGAGGTTCTCCAAGAGAAGTGTTTCACCGGGTTTCAATTCGGCCACAGCTTTTTTTACTATCTCTCCTTGGCAATCGTTGACAAACTTAACGGGTTGGTTTAACAATTCGGATAGATGGTTGACAATATGTTTAAGGGAGAATTTGTCTTCCGGCCCTTTTTTAGGACGTCCCAAATGTGAACCGATAATAACACTTCCTCCATCGGCCAATATTTTTTTCAAGGTGGGAAGTGCTGCCCGCATACGGGTGTCGTCCGTAATATTCAGGTTCTCATCGAGAGGTACGTTAAAATCAACACGTACAAAAGCCTTTTTACCGGCGAAATTGAAATTGTCAAGTGTTTGCATATCAGTTGGTTTTAAAGGTTCTTTCTTTCGACTGCAAAATTATAAAATATTTTTCACTTCAGATATTCTGTTTTAGAATAGCGTATCTGATTTTAATAAATTTAGCAGTATATTTTTATATCCATTTTTTTTGTGCCAGCAACGATTCCATCTCTTGCTGTACTTTCTTCGCTTCCCGACGTGCGGCTTCGGCAAAGGCTTCGCTTTTATCGGCATAGATAATGGCTCTTGATGAATTGACCAACAATCCGCAACAGTCGTTCATTCCGCATTGGGCTACTTCCTGTAGGCTTCCTCCTTGTGCTCCGACACCCGGTACAAGCAGAAAATGGTTGGGAACTATGCGGCGCACATCAGCGAACAGTTTCCCTTGGGTGGCCCCGACGACAAACATCAATTGGTTATCGTCCGCCCATTTTTGTGTGGTGCGTAGGACTTTCTCAAAAAGGCGTTCACCATGATAATCGGTTGTAAATTGGAAATCCTGGGCCCCTTTATTGGAGGTCAATCCCAACACGATTACCCAGTGGCCAGCATAGTTGAAGAAAGGTTTTACACTGTCTTCCCCCATGTATGGAGAGACGGTCACGGCATCAATATCGAGATGATCGAAAAAACTACGGGCATACATTTCGGATGTGTTGCCGATGTCGCCCCGTTTGGCATCGGCAATGATAAACTGGTCGGGATAAGTGTCTCTTATATATCGTACAC